>JADFPY010000396.1 GCA_022562085.1 candidate division KSB1 bacterium
GTTCTGTTCAATTGAACGTCAGCACAGGTGAGGGCCTAAGCGGCCGGCGCTTTCTCGATCATTCAACCCTGACGCCAGAAACCCTGGTGACTTCAAATGAAAATTTTTACATTCGCACACTATATCCGGATCAACTGAAACGGAACAATCCCTGGCGTATTGCCGTGAATGGCTTAGTTCAAAAGCCGGTAGATTTATCACTTGATAATCTTTTACCAAAAGCAACTTCAATGGGGATTCATTTAATGGAATGTGCGGGCAACGATCGCTTTTCCCGTTTCGGTTTGCTAAGCGCTGCCAGTTGGACGGGTATTCCAATATTCGAAGCTCTTGAGAAGATAAATATCTTACCCCAGGCCGCTCTGGTCAGAATTTCCGGATTCGATGAACATTCCAGGCCAGCGCACGATTCTAAACCAGGTGCCAGTTGGATTTTCACCAAGGAGCAACTTGAAAAATCAGGAGCGTTTTTGGCCATTGAGATGAACGACGTGCCTCTGTCCAAAGATCATGGTGCGCCAATTCGTCTCGTTGTGCCGGGCTGGTATGGATGCACCTGCATCAAATGGGTCAATGAAATTACTCTTGTTGCGGATACCGAATCTTCTACCAGTCAAATGAGGGAGTTCGCGAGCCGGACCCATCAATCCGGGGTGCCGAGGCTGGCAAGGGATTTTATTGCGGCGGTTATAGATCAGGCTGCTATGCCGGTACGAGTTGAAAAGTGGTCACTTGATGGCAAGGTAATTTACCGAGTTGTCGGTATCTTATGGGGTGGCGTCAACGCTGCCAGGAGTTTAGCTATTCGGTTCAACAATCATACAAATTATGTCGACGTTGATGCGTATGAGCATCAAACGAATGGAACCTGGTCTTTATGGACACATATTTGGAAACCGGATAGGGCCGGTCTTTATCGTATTCAGTTAAAGATTGATAACCAAAGTGCTCCCACAAGACGTCTTGACGCAGGCTATTATGTTCGGACAGTAAAAGTGGGATAAATAAAATAAATAGATTCCTCCTAGCATAAATTGGAGTACTTTTTACGATGTCCTGGTTGCACCAAACGAAATTCGATGAGCGAAAGGCGAGGAGCGAGGGGTGTATCTGGGTCGCTCTTCCCTCGGAGCCTGTCCTGAGCGCAAGCCGAAGGGCTACTCGCTTTTCGTTTCGATGGAGAGCATATTACCTTGAGATAGTATCGTCTGCAATTACGCATAATTTATGCAACGCGGACTAGAGACCATATTTTTTAATTTTATAACGCATGGTTCTTAAGCTTATATCGAGAATTTTTGCAGCTTCAGACTTGTTGCCGCCGGCTTCTTCTATCGCTGTTTGCAGAATGACTTTTTCCGCCGCTGCCATTTTATCTTTATAATCCTTGCCGGCACTATTGAGGAAGCCAAGCTGCGACATCGACTTCTTGTGACCAATCAGGCCAAATGGTAAATGTTCCGGCAAGATAGTCGCCCCCTCTCCCAAGACCACAGCGTTTTCCATGGCATTTTCGAGTTCTCGAACATTTCCCGGCCAATGGTAGTCCAAACTCTGTTTTAAAGCTTTGTCGGATATCTTGGGAGGAGGCAGTTTATTTTCAATGCTGAACTTTTTGATAAATTGCTCCACCAAAATTGGGATGTCATCTTTTCGTTCGCGCAAAGGGGGTAAATGAATTGGAATAACATTCAGGCGGTAATAAAGATCTTCACGAAACTCGTGGTTCTCTAATGCGAGTTCAAGATTTCGGTTGGTTGCGGTAATGACGCGTACATTTACATTAATTGTTTCGGTGCCGCCAAGACGGGTAATTTGCTTTTCCTGCAGAACCCGCAGTAACTTGACCTGGACGTTTTCCGAAATATCACCGATTTCATCAAGAAAAATCGTCCCGTCCTGGGCGAGTTCAAACCGGCCCTTCTTTTGATTATCGGCACCGGTAAAAGCGCCTTTTTCATAGCCAAAAAGCTCGCTTTCAAGAAGCGTTTCAGGAAAGGAAGCACAACTTATCTCAATCAACGGCTTATTGGCCCTCGGGCTGTTATAATGAATGGCTCTGGCCACTAACTCCTTACCTGTTCCGCTTTCTCCCCGAACCAGGATTGTAGCCTGACTTTTGGCAACCTTGACAATAGTCTTGAAGATTTTTTGCATTGCTGCACTTTTTCCGATAATGTTCCGAAAACTGTACGTCGACTTCACCTTGTTCTTCAACTCAACATTTTCGCGCAGCAAATTCTGCTCACCGAGCGCTTTTTCAACTATGACGAATAATTCATCTAAGTCCAGCGGCTTGGTTAAATATTCATAAACACCCCTTTTCATTGCCTCAACAGCATCTTTTACAGAGCTATAAGCCGTCATCACGATGGTTTTCATTTCGGGCGCGATTGCCAGCGAACGTTCATAAAGCTCCATGCCGCTCATGTCGGGCATTTTTAAATCGGTGAGCAGTATTTCAAACGTCTCCTTCTTGAGGGATTTTAAGGCCTTTTTAGGGTTGTCGACACCTTCGACTTCATACCCTTCCTGGGTAAGAATTTCCATCAGGCCTGAGAGGGTGTTTCGATCGTCTTCAACAATTAGAATTTTATTCATAAAATATAAGATACCAATATACGAATGGGTGCTAATGATACTAATAAAATACTAATAATTTCAGTGGTGCTTGGGATTTTACTGCTTGGAACTTTTACCCCGGTTGCCGGGCAAGCCACCCCCGAATTCTTAGTCACGTGGAAGGCGAATACTTATGTTCCCGCCGGTTATCAAGCTAAAGCTCTGCCAATCCGCGGAAGTCAAGTTGAGGTATCTTTTGAGTTAATTGACAATGGCAAAATAGCCGATCTTTCCCGAAGCACAATCCGCTGGTTCATTAATTTTAAACTACAAGAAACAGGCATTGGCAACAAAACCTTTGCGTTCACCATTACTCCATACGACAACAGAATTCCCAGCATTAAAATCCTAATCTTGGACTACAAAGGGGCGGAATTAAAACACTTATTTGATATTCCGATAGCAGAACCGGATGTGGTAATAGATACGAATGATCAACGTAATTTTCGAGGATTACCCTATTTCTTTAATGTTAACAATATTAATTCCCTGGATTTCGGCTGGGAAGTAAATGACAAGAAACCTGAAGGAGCCGTAGATCGTCCGGATCTTTTATCACTTGATATTCCGGAAATTCAATTAGGAGAGAGTTTGGATATAAATATAAGTTTGATAATAAAAAACTTAGGTAATCCATTAGAATTCGCGTCGGCTGAAACTTTAAGATTAACAGTGCAATAATATAATACTAATCTACAAATAATATACGAATGCTACAAATATCCGTTCACAACATTCGAATATCGTTCGTAAATTCGAATTATAATATAAGTTCTTCCTTTTCCACGCTCACGTTGCGTAGTTTAAGTTTATTGAGGCGTAAAAGTATCTTCACAATGACCCACCCCAGGCCAATAGCGATCCACATAAAGGGCATTGCAAGAGCTCGAAAAACGAGAAATAAACCAAACAGATAAATCAGGGGTAGGAGTTGCTTATACGGCAGTATTGTAGCCGCCAGCTGTTCGTTGATAAACGTAGTCAAAAACTGGGCGACAGTTTTTTCTTGCTCTCCTACCGGCAGTTTATCGAAAGAATCCTTGATCATCCGGCTTGTCAGTTGTTGCGGCGCATTAATTATGCGAGGCAGCTCACGTACGCTCAACTCCTCGACTTCTGATATCTTCATATCTTGTCTAAAATCAGGGATTGCTGTGCGAAGGGCGTATTCGGCCGGTATGAGCATCGCTTGGACAATACTGCTTGGAATTTGCGGAACATCTGATATACGTCCGGCCGGGGAAGTGTTATAGAATAATGCCAGTGTAAATGCCAGGCCGGTGAAAAAAATAGGCATTCCTTTT
>JADFPY010000397.1 GCA_022562085.1 candidate division KSB1 bacterium
ACCGTGATGTCCCGGCTGAATCGCGGCCGGAAAATGCTGGCTCGATCTTTAACAAAATATGCTGTCGCAAATGGTTTTACAAACTGCATTAATTTAGCTTAATCGAACAGGGAGGAACTATGAGTGCAAACACATTTGGATTACAACCTAATTTAATATGGGCAGATTCGAGCGTATTACTCTCTGTTCGGTCCATCCAGAGGCGATATCGACACAATTTAGGCTGTAAACGAACATGCCGGCGACCGTGCTGCCGCAGTGGGCAACGGTGTCGGCTTCTATGAATCCAGGGATGGTTTCATTCCACTGGTTTGTTTTGATTGGGATTTGTTTTTTGATGATAAAGCCCGGTTTTGTTGTGGCCAAGCCTTTTTTAGCGAACTTGGCTCGAGATAGCGCCATCAATCGGTCTAGGGTGCAGGAGATATTTTCAAGAGTTTTTTTTAATCTCTTTTGACAAGATATATTTTTTGTAATGTGGCAGGAACAATGGAATCATGGCTTTCAGTCGTTTGGCACAGGCAAGGTTCAGGCAGAGGTAGAATATACTGAAACGACTTTCCAACTTCGTGCAGATGATGTGGTTATTTTTTATACGGACGGTCTCCCAGAAGCCATGAACTCAGTCCATGAAGAGTTCGATTTTGAACGTTTTGAAGCAACCCTTAGCAGTCTGCAATTGAACTTACTTAGTGCTCCTGAGATCTTTTTTTTTGAGTTATCCCGACAAGGCTTATTATGTCACCTCAATGAAGCTTTTGGATCAAATTGATTCGAGATATTTAAAAGAAACCGAAAGAATATGACAGGCATCGAAGTACTGGAGGGCGGATGCGATTTCGATTCGAAAAGAATATTGGCAGGTGATTGCCTATGAAGTCAAGTTTGGGCGTTAATGATGTTGTCTACCCGGATCCCTCCGATGTGACAAATAGTTAAGCAATCTTAACATCATAGGCAAGCAATTTTTTCCCGGTTTTATTCAAAAAACTAACCCCAGTCCTTTGGGTTATGAGCCCAACGATTCGAAATATTCCTCTATTTTGCGGATGACCACTATCGGTTGGCAGGGAATGTACTTATTCTTGATTTGCATCGATAAAATTCAGCTTTTAGAAAAATAACGTAACTTTGACGTAACCATTTTGAGGGCTGTACCAAAAAACAATGACTTATGTGCTATTTTTCAGAATACCATGGGCCTCTTAAGCCCAAGGCTCCTGTGCTCCCTCTATTCTTCTGCAATGCAGTAAAGGTTTTCCTCTCCGCGAAGGAATAACTCGCGGCCGACGATGGCTGCCGACGCGCTGAAGCTGTCGTCGAGTCGGTTCAGTGCGAGAAACTTGGGTATGTCATCATGACTGATCACGAGAGTTGTTCCCTCCAGGTCGGTGATGTAAACACGTTCGGCCGCGCCGACCGGAGAGGCGTAGACGTTCCGGATGCCTTCCAGACGAAATGGGCCGAGGGGGTCATCTCCTGTCTTTGCGTTAACGCGGGAAAGAATCCCCTGGTAGTGGCGTAGAAAATACAGAGAATCTCCGTACAGCAGGGGTGATGGCACATACGGGGTGCCCCGTTCGCGGGTCCAGACAACCCTGTCGGTTCCAGTGATGTCACCCCTCGCACCGTCGAGCCGTATGGCCAGCATGGCTCGTTTGTCGTAGCTGCTGCCGACGAACACCATTCCGTCCGCTGCTACCGGCGAGGCGACGATATTTGCTGACAGCCCGCCGCACTCCCAGATGACCTTTCCAGTGGCCAGGTCGTAGCCACGCACGCGATTTGTACCGTTGATAATGACTTGTGGCTTACCGTCGTGCACAACCACAATCGGCGTACTCCACGACGTGACCTCTTGGCGCGCGACCTTCCAAAGCTGTGCTCCGGTTCGTTTGTCGAAAGCAAGCACAAGGGATTGGCCTTCGTGGTCCCAATTGATTATTAATGTCTCGCCAAAAAGCGCCGGAGAGCTGCCCTCGCCGTGTGCGTGCTTCGTCTGCATTTCACCCAAGTCTATCTTCCATTGAAGCTCGCCGTCCAGATTAAGGCAATAGAGCCCCCGTGAGCCAAAGAATGCAAACAGATGCTCACCATCGGTGACTGGGGAGTTGGAGGCCAAGCTTCCGGTAGTGTGACCTCCCTCGTGCGGAAGTTCCGTGTGCACAGTCCGTTGCCAGATTTTCTCTCCGTCGCTGCGCCTGACTGCGAGAACGACAAAATTGTGGGGCTGGGTCACTGGAACGCTGTGATGCGCGCCAGGCGCGTTGTCGTACCTTGGTTCAACCTCGTCACCGTAAGGAACGGCTGCTGTGATAAAAACATGGTCGCCCCAGATGATGGGCGTCGAATGTCCCTTGCCTGGCAACGCAATCTTCCAGCGAACGTTTTTGCTCTCACTCCATTCTACCGGCGGGTTGGCTCCCGGCGCTACGCCGACGCCCAGTGGACCACGCCACTGCGGCCAGTTGTAT
Organism: candidate division KSB1 bacterium; assembly: GCA_022562085.1. Lineage (NCBI taxonomy): Bacteria > Pseudomonadati > Candidatus Zhuqueibacterota bacterium. The sequence continues at coordinate 2,475 of JADFPY010000397.1, forward strand.
TCGGACTCGGCCTGGCTGCCATCATAAGCCAACATCGCTGAAACCGCCACAGATACAGCAGCAAGGATTGTGAAAAGATAACGCAGCATGATTAAGGTTTCGCTAGTAAAACGTCTGAATTAAGTTACAAATATAAAGGGATCGCTGAACTTCTGCAACGAAAAAAACAACAAACTGCCAACGGAGAAAGCACCATAAAACACCAGGTCCTCAATCAATTCTTTTTCGCCTTCAAAATCTTCGAATCTAGGAAGCGTCTTTGGCATACTTACCGATTCAGTGCTATCTTGTCCATAATATAATTTAGACGAAAGAAAATTGCTTTTCCTCGATTTTTTTGAAATATTTTATTTATACGTTATATTCATGATTGTCTTGAATGACATAAGTTTCATGAAAATGCCGCGGAAAGGCATGTGTGACGTATGTTGTCGACAGGAGTTCGAGACTATGAAATTACGGCAAACGCGTCAGCTTTGCGCTTTCTTTAATATTAGGTCTGGCTGCCATTACGTGTGTTGTAATCGTGGGAAGTAATAATCGTTGTTACGGCCAAAAGCGATATTTAGTTGCTCATCTTTGAGTGGAGCTTTTTCCGGGTTAACTCGCAAACATGTATTTTGCTATTTTCCTCAAGAAGAGCAAGTTTCAGCAGCTTTAACTTGCTTAATCATGATTACGAGCAAAGGGCACTTTGGGTAAAATGAAATATCCCACCTTTGATTTTGATAGAGATAAATGTCTTCAATTTTCAGAAACGCTTAAAACTAAATCTGAAAAAAGAACGTATTTTAATTTTCTACAAAATGACGATGTGCTGAAGCCTGTTAAGCCAGATAATGTTATGAACATACTTGAGCACGACTTTGTCAAATGGTGCAGGACTAAAATAAAAGACTAGGTAAAATCAGATAAAGCAATACTATTGCCAAGTAACGAAGCCGGACTTATGGTCGGGCTTTTAGATGAGGGCAAAAAGTGGCTTAGAGATTCAGTAATGAGATGGATTGAGGATGAATACGAATTCGAAGTTTGCAATTTCAATAAATCAGATATAGCTGAGATTAAAGCAGTCAATAAAGATGCTCTCGTCAGGACTTTTTTTTCATATATGGGGCAGGAGTATTCATATAGAGCAACAAAAAGGGATAGAGAAATCAAAGAATGGGCGGCAAAAAATGCCCTGACTAACTAAAAAAAGAACAATTTATATCCAACGGCTCACCAGGAGGGACTCGAACCCCCAACCTTTGGCTCCGGAGGCCAACGACGTCCTCTTTGCGAGTCATTGTTTTTATAGTACTTAAAGCCGTTTTTATTTTTCTCGGGTGCGATTTGGGTGCGAAAGTGTCGACGAAAAGTGCACAAATCATCGGGAAGACATTAGAAAAAGAAGCGGAAGCCTTTGCGATCACCTGACGCAAAGAGCTCGTGGG
>JADFPY010000398.1 GCA_022562085.1 candidate division KSB1 bacterium
AGAACGTAAACCAAAAAACGAGGAATTAACTACCTTGATAACCTTGGCTGTTAATGCCAAATCTTGATTTACTAATTGGGCGATTGTTTTGAATTCCGGTTCTGGCTTGTTTATTTCCTGTCTAATATTAATGAGTATCTGTGGTTGACTCGGGAACTGAATGCTAGCAAAAATTTTCTTCGCCTCGACCAACACCGAGCTGTTCATTTTTTATCTCTCCTTTTTGGCATAATTGTGGACTGCAATTCAGTGTTCTCTATCTTCCGTTTATCGGTAAAGCTTGAATACTCTTTAACCATCTCACGTGTTGTCTAAAGTCAGTTTTACTGGCATTTCACACTTGGAAGAAGTGTCGAGTTTGACCATGTTCACGCCGGCTTTTCTGCTGCTTTTTCACTCCATCTGTGAAATTTATTTCACGATTTTGGAAATTAATCAAACACCCCCAAAAACACCCCCAAATCAGCACGAAGTGAGCTGCTCGCCAACCTTCTGTTTTGAATATTGCTTGACTACCCCTATTTGCAGTATCTTTCATGCACTAGCTGAACGGCTCAGAATAGCCAAAAGCGGCCGTTCGAGCAGGATGGTTATTAGCGTCCACAGAACTTTTCCCTTGCACTTTAAAAGGGATTTTTTTATTTATGAGTTGAAAATTCTAGGCTTTTTCTCTAAAAAAATTAAGCCTAAACACTGACCTATGGAGAAGGTAAGCATGGGAGAAATTAAAACGAGTCTTTTATGCTCGTTATTTCTAATAACCTTGAGTTTTGTATTGACCATTGGGTGTGAGAAAGCTAAAAATCGCAAGCCGGCTACTGAACAACCTGTAGTAGAAGTGGAAACGGTAGGCGATACCTCGGAGGTCGAACAAAAAGCAAAGCCTGTTCCTAGTTTAGAAAGACGCGCAGAAGTTGAAACTCGATTAGAATCTTTATTATCTCTAATTGAAGAAAGGGAAAAAATTTTACTCGACAAAGAAAAAAGACTTTTTGCTTTGGAGAAACGCGTGGAGGAAAGAGCAGCAAACTTGGACAAAGGAGAGAAGAATCTTAGGCTACAGCAAACTATTTCTTGGATTGTGCTGGCTTTAGGGGCTGTTAGCATCGGATTAGCTTTTGTTATAGGTACAAGACAGCGGAAAAAAACCGCTGTTAAGGCTAAGGTGGGCAAACCCAGTAAAATACCCGGCGCAAAAGAACGTCCGAAAACCAAGGTAAAACCAGAAACTAAAAAAGCAACAGAGGAAACAATACAAAAAACAAAAAAGTGAAGCAGCTTCAGAAATGGAATCGGAATCAGAACAGAAAACAAAATAAATGGAATAAACAAATTCAAGGCTGATTGAAATAATAAGGATGGCAATCCTATTTCGACTGGAGGGCGTGGGGGTGAAAAACTCCATCCATCATGCTGCGCTCCGTTCATAATGATAACATAAACCGCCAAGAATGGGTATTTTGCCCACTTTTCCATCTCTCTGGGATTTGTATCCTTCTGGAACCCGCTGACCTAATCCTTGATGGGGACGTTGCGAATTATAATAATCAATATATTCCTGTAAAATATTCAAAATCTGTTTTTCACTGATGAGCAAAAAATAATCGAGTGCTTCCCGCCGCACGGTTCCAATAAAACGCTCAGCGATAGAATTCATGTTTGGAGCTTTGACCGAGGTTCTTATCTCTTTGATTCCATAAGCGAGATAATTCAGGTTTAATTGTGCTGCATTATCATGAATCATATATACTAAACTGTTCAATTTTTCTCCAAATCCAATTAACTGCTGCCGAACAAATTCACGGCAAGGACTCCGCGTTATCGCAAAATCCACAATCTCCCGGGTTTTGTGATAGATAATGAAATAGACATAGAATCGTTGATTCAGTACTGTGTCTACTGTAAAAAAATCTGCAGCATAAAGCGAATGAATCTGTTGACTTAAGAACTGCTTCCAGGTTAAGGATTGTTTGACTTTTCCTCTCCGCCGGAAGTCGCTTAAAATATTCCGAATGGTATTCTTATCCAAATGTATATTTAATTTCAGCAGTTCCCCCTGTATTCTCTTATGGCCCCAGTATAGATTGTCGTTTTTCATCGTCAGAATAAGTTGCTTGATCTCATTGCTAACCGGCGGTCTGCCAACTGGCGTTTTTCTTTTGAATGTCCAAAAGTGTTTGATCAATTGTCTCTGCCAGCGCAGCACCGTTTCCGGTTTCACGATTGAGATAGATTCTTTAATTTCGCTGCTCCTGGTCAGAATAGATAGAATGATTCGGTCGGTTTGCCGGATTGGAAGTCGTTTTTTCCGAATCTGTCGCTTCAGGATCTCAAGTTCCTTCTGTTGGAGTGAAACGTGAAGTAGCAGTCGCTTTTCAGATTTAAACAGATTCAAGATGAGACTGAAAACAAAAGTAAGCAATGAAAACATGTACCCTCCTAAAAATCGTAGAATATCAATTTTCAGGATAATTCTCAAGGAATTTTTTTCGGATAAGGTTTTTCACCCCCACGAGCTCCCAAGAGAGTTAGGTATGGCGAAATCATAACCTTGTTACTTGCATCAATATTGTAATATATGTTTTCAAGCATTAGGAGTTTGAGCCATGTTAATGGATGGATTTCGGTAGCAATACCTGTGGAATAATATAAAATAACAAAAGGGAGTAAAAGAACACCGCCTGCTGCTGGAAAATGGCCATAGTAAAGGTTATCTGAGCCCTTACCAAAATATATAGACCCTGAATAACTAAAATAATCATCTAGATAAATCTCGCCAGTTAGCCCGAAATAGTTGATATCCCAAATATCAGGTAAACTTCGATGCTGAAATGAAGCGCTTACAATTGCTTTCTTTGCTAGAGTGACAGTTGAATCCGGTTCGCCTTGCGCTGTTGACTTTTTACTTGAAAAAATGATAAGTGTAGCAATCAAAAAATCAATTTTTTCATTATGATTTCCTCCTTTAATTCTCTGAACCCTCATCGTGATTGCGGGAGTTAAGACAGGATTGTCCTACGCGTTCTCCAACAATCAGATGAGAGGGGCGTCCTATGTTGCCTACTCCATCGTTTCCAATGAAGGTTTAAGGGACAACTATCTGTAGTATATCACACCCTCCAAGGAAACTCATTCTTTGTCTCTACATTCACAGCAAGTGTTTTGTAACGAGCAATAAGGTCTTTTAGTGGAGGATATATTGCGTCTGGTTCTGGGGCAGAGTCAGACCACTTTAAATATGCCTCAGAATCCGGGAAAAGATAACCATTCTCATCAAAGTACCTCTGGCAACTATCAATAAACTTCTGTGTCTTTGTTTTGTTGGCATAGATTTTGGACATGCTTTCGATAACTTCTTCTTGCTTGCCTTCTGGATTTATGTACCATCCTAAATTAAATAGCTTTTTAAGGGAAAAGCGAGCATCTCTAAAATTCTTAAATACTCCTATGTTGTGTTGATAAAAATAATAAGCAATAAAACAAACGACTTTCTTTTCAATGGCCTCCTTTAACCTGCTTATATATCTGGCAACGTTACTACTACTAAGTAAAAAAATGCAAGTAAATAACCCCTAAATAAAGCTTTTAACCTGGACAGACTATCAATTTCCTGCTAAAATATTATCGTCGTCAATAACAGAATTCTAAGGGACAATATGACAATAAAATCGTTGGCTATAATTTTTATGTTGTTTTGTGTTGGTACAACTGTACATGCAAGCTCTAGCAAATCAAAACTAAAACCAACCCTTACAAGTCTAACACAATCAACAAGACGCAGTCTGACACAATCAACAATGAGCACAAAAATTAGACAACAACAAGAAATGGGTGAAAACAACACACATGGCCCTTCTGGTCACATGAATTTTTAAGTAAGCAATAATACAACTTCTTGAC
>JADFPY010000399.1 GCA_022562085.1 candidate division KSB1 bacterium
CACCGCGCGAATGCTGTGCGCTGCCACAGCCACATCCACCATCGGATCATTTTTATACCGATTCGAAAGCGTTTCAACATCCTGGAGAACTTTGTCAACCGAAGGATCGCAAAAACGTTTTTGAGTGGACTCGATTTCCTGGTACTGTCCGGCCCGAAAATAGGCTGTTCGAATCAAAGTAATTCTGACACCCACCTCTTTTGCCGCGCGAATAACCGAATCTGCGAGAATAGTCCGGTCGTCATAAGGCGTGCCATCCTGCTGGTGATGCACGTAATGGAATTCGCCAACTGCCGTCACTCCGGACATTGCCAACTCCACAAATGCAAAACGCGAAATATTAAATATGTCATCGGGATCCAGCTTGCCGGCAAGTTCATACATGAGCCCGCGCCATGACCAGAAGGAGCCGGCTTTTGTTTGTCTGCGCTGGGTGCGGCCACGCAAAGCACGCTGGAAGGCGTGCGAATGGGCTGTTGCCATGCCGGGCATGACGATGTGATTTCCCTGGCGAAATATTTTGGGTGAGTTCTTCATTTCAATTTTTAGACCTTAGTTTGCTTCAATAAAAATACGATAATACCTAAACGGATACAACTACAAAAAATTAATTGAACATATTTAATGTTTGATTTTTTGGTATAAATTTTTAAGTTTAATTGTTATGTTAGGAGTTAAAATTATGACTGATACACTTGTCAAAGAAGTCGCATCACAGTTTTCGCTTTCCGAAAAAGAGTTGAAGAGAGAAGGAATCAAAGCGTTTTTACAAAGTCAACTTCACCTGTTAGAAGTAGAACGCCAGCAAATTTTTAGGAAGTTTGATCTGAAATCGTTTGTGGAACTCGACAAATATGTAACTGAACACCCCGACAACGAATCTGATCTTCTCGAAGATTTTGAAAAAGCCGACAATTTGACATTTCGGATTGATGAAATAAAAAAACTATTCAAGCGGCTAAATGATAAATGATCGAACTTGACCCGCTTGCCGAAATAGCCTCTACGGAATTTTCAGATATTGTCATTGCTTGCCAAATTATAAATCACAAACTAAGAGTGACGCTTGTGGATGATTCCTATATTGATTTTCGCTGGTCACTCGCCTTGCCCGGAAGATTCTCATATCATTGGGAACGAAGGGATATCACCGGAGAAATCTATCGCCACGATAACTCACCTCATTCAAAGTGGAAGGGGTTAAAAACATTTCCTCTTCACTTTCATTTCGGCTCTGATTCCAATGTAATTGAAAGTAAAATAAGTTTGAAGCCGGAAACTGCAGTTAGAGAATTTCTCGCTTTCGCGAGACAGAAATCACTGGAATCGTAATATGAATCAACCGTTGCAAACCATTCACTTAGACCCGCTAAAACACACGGATAGTGTCGAAGAATTTTTAGATTATTTTCATCTGCCGTCTAAAAATCCGGGTCTCGTTTTTCTACAAGAAATCCTTAGGCGCTTCGCGCAAATTCCTTACGAAAACATCAGTAAAATCATCAAGCTGAGCCGGAATTGGGATTCGCAAGTCAGCAAAATCAGGCTCCCTGAAGAAGTTATCGAAGCTCATATTTCAAGCCAATTAGGCGGGACCTGCTTTTCGTTGACTTTTTTCCTGCAATCGATTTTAGCTCAAAATGGCTTCACCTGCTATCCGGTAATGGCGGATATGAAGGCCGGTAAAAACATCCACTGCTGCTTGATTGTGGTTTTGGATTCGGTAAAATATTTGATAGACCCCGGCTATTTGCTCACCCAGCCGATGGAAATTAATCCACAGAAGCCCAAACTTTTCCGCAATGAATTTTCGGGCATAGAGCTCCGTTTCCATCCATCAAGTGAGACATGTGATCTTTTTACTTTTAATAAAAAAGAATGCAAATGGCGCTACCGGTTTCGGGATCGGGCGGTACCCTCCGAAGAATTTCTCCAACACTGGCTGGCGTCTTTCGGTTGGAATTCAATGCACGGCATCTGTTTGACCAAAGTAATGAAAAACGGAATGCTTTACATTCACAAGAATTTTATGCGCGAAACGACCTTTTCGGATAAAAGGAATTTTAATATCAAACGAAATTACCACGCGGCTATTCACGAAAATTTTGGCATCGATAAGCAAATAGTCGAGCAGGCGCAAGCGGCTTTACATGATAATCTCGAACGGAAAAAAGAGTTGGGACTTTGGGTGCCGAAAAAATCAGTCCTTAAAGAGATAGTTAGAGACGCAAACAGCCTGCCTTGAGAAAAGACAAAAGCGCTGATGCAAGATCGCAAATCCTAAATCATATATCGTATATCAGATTTCTGACCTCGAAAATATACGATTTACGATATGCGATTTACGATTTTTAATAAGAGGCTCTCCACTTCTCAAATCGTCTGGCGTCAAATTCAGCTTGCACTGAATGAAAGCAATGAGCTTGGTTCGATTTTTGTGAAAAAATTCATTCATCATTGGAGAAATATAATGGAAACTGCAATTAACGAAATTAAACTTAAAAAATTGTTAAAGGAGGCAGTTGAAGAGGTTTTGGTAGAAAACAAAGAATTGTTTTCTGATTTAATCTTCGAAGCTGTGGAAGACATTGCATTGATTAAAGCTATTAAAGAAGGTGAAAATTCCCAAGCTGTGGACAGAGAAGAAATATTTAAAATCTTGAATGTGCAAAAGTGAAGCCAACCGAACCGGAACCTGTTAAGCTGTTTGTCGGTATTTTGTACACTGATGAGTCGCTTTTAGAAAAAGCCATAACTTTAGTTGTCAAAAAATTTGGAGAAACCGATTTTGAAAGTCCCGTGTTTGAATTTACGAGTTCGGATTATTATAAAGCAGAAATGGGGTGGCCGATATTTAGGGAGTTTGTGTCATTTCACAATCTAATCAATCCAATAGAGCTGGCGAAAATCAAAATCGAAACCAACAAAATTGAAGATGAATTAACAGAAAAAAACATGCGCAAAGTCAACCTTGACCCCGGGTATATGGACACTAACAAAGTGGTTCTGGCATCCGCAAAATTTAACGCCCAAAAAATCTACCTCGACCACGGAATCTACGCCGACCCGACTCTCTGGTATGAAAAAGGTAAATTCGAACCATACCCGTTTGCTTTCCCGGATTTTAAAACCAGAGTTTATGAAAAGACATTTATAGATATCAGAGCTTTGTACAAAGCGCAGGCCCGAAAATTGAATTAACCTGTAACGCGAATGTCCTCATTTGCGAGGACTCTCAATCGAGACGATTGAGTTACATCACTTAACCGGAAGGAGGAAAAATGGATAGGAAAAAATTCATTCTCGGCTCCCTGGGGGCAGCCATAACATCATTTCTGTTAGGCGCACTCTGGCACCCGCTCTTAATGGGCGACTTTTACACCGCTCATATGGCTACAATATTACGAGCAGAGCCAAGCATACCTTTTATTGGGCTTGGTTATCTTGTGCTTGGCATGCTGATGGCGTACACCTATCCATTAGGTTACAAGGGTGGTTCAGCGGTCAAAGAAGGCTTTAGATTTGGTGCGCTCATCGGCTTAATCTGGATTCTGCCATTGTCGCTCATGCTGCACGGCACCATTAACATTTCCTTAGTTGTGGTTCTTGTGGATGCTGGTTGGCACATTGTGCAGGAAGGTCTGGCAGGAATCGTTCTCGCCATGATTTATGGCACCGCTGCCGCGTCATCAGAATAAGTTATAAATTAGAAAAGGGTTGCAAGTCCTGACAGGGTTTTGAGCCCTGTCAGGATTACGGTTTTAATGGAACAAAAAAATGAGCATTTTGAAACTCCGACAGGACGCACGAAAAATATTCGATGCCGGTCTGCAGGCAGTCGACCCAAAAATCGGCGTCCACAAATTTCTGAAATGTGAAT
>JADFPY010000400.1 GCA_022562085.1 candidate division KSB1 bacterium
ACCGTAATCGAAAGCCGGTCACTTGCAAAAGGCTTGGTAATAAAATCGTATGCGCCCAACTTCATCGATTCAACCGCCTTTTCAATTGTTCCATGGGCCGACATCATCACCACCGGAATCAGGGGCTCTATATCTCGTATCCGTTTCAAGGTTTCGATGCCGTCGATCCCGGGCATTTGGATGTCCATGAGGACTAAATCGGGCACAGATTCTCTAATTGACTTGAGGCAGGCTTCCCCGTTTGAGGCTGTCTCAATAGTATAAGTTTTCTCCTTCCGCAATTGTATCTCGATCATCTTGCAGATGTTTTTATCATCATCGACAACTAAAACTGTACTTTTTGGAGACCTGCGATTCACTTAAACTCTCCGCTGTAATTTAGATTAATCTGAACAAACAAAAGAATTTTTTTATAATACAAAACATTGGTTTAATTTTCAAGGCTTTTCAAACATTTATTATTAATTTATTTATACTATAATCGCATGGAATAGACTGCATAATTAGTGTCCGAGCAATCTTTTTAGAAATAAGTAACGATTAAAATCGCTTCCTTTATTTTGGAGAAAAATTAAAATAATTTTGCCACAGAATCAACAGATTTTTAACGCATCGGCCTATTGACTTAGACAAACCCAACTCTTATATTGGATGCCATGAAAAAAGTGATTTTGACAGCACTCCTTGGGCTAATGCTGTCAAGCTGCATTAAAAGCCAAAAAGAGTTTGAGCACATTCTTCTACTGGAGAATAGTCGGGCTTCCTGTGACAGCCTGGTAGAGTACCTGGATAGCTCCGAACCAAAAATTCGAGCCCGAGCGGTTGACGCGATGGGGAAGCTGCAAGATCCGATTTGTTTAGATTTGCTTATAAAAATGCTGAATGACCTCAATCACAATGTGCGAATGCAGGCCGCATTTGCCCTGGGTCAATTGGGAAATTCGGAGGCCGAAGATGCGCTCATTGCCAGGCTGAATAATAAAGAATTAACTAAAGTAAAAGTTCGTATTGTTGAGGCTCTGAGCAAAATTGGTACAGACACTTCTTTTCCGGTATTCATCAAATTACTGAAGTCGGAAGATGACCAATTACGCGGGCAAGCCGCATTGTCTCTGGGAAGTTTTGCTCGAAGAAAGCAAACCGATGAGAAGGTGGCTGATTCTCTGGCTTTGCTTGTTGCTGATAAGAACGCCGATGTTAGATGGAAGGCCTGCTATTCTTTAGCACAAATAGGAAAAGATTTAGATATCGCGAGTTTACGGAATGCGATTTACGATAAAAACCCGCTCGTAAGAATTTACGCAATCCAGGCCCTTGGCAAATTAAAAGACTTAACCGTTTTAGAACCCTTGGGGGGAATCATACAAAACGATCCGGACTGGCGTGTTCGGGTGAAGGCAGCCAATGCACTGGCGAATCATCCCTTAAGTTTGGTGGCGAATAACTTTTCGTTACTGAAGCAAAATATCCATGTTAAACTTGCGATTATCCAAGCGATTGGAACCAGCGCACAACTTGAACCTGGCGGGTACCGCCAAAACAGCCGTGAGCATAATTTTGTTAAACATCAATTAGAGCAGATTTTTCTTACCGATGATGGAGATGACACCTGGAGTTCCGCAGAAGTCGGAACGGCTCTTATTTCCTACGCTAAGCTAATCAAAAAAGAGTCGATTGACCTCCTCTTAAAATTTAAAAATCATGCTGAGCACAAAGTCAGAGCCCGAGCCATGACGGCGCTAAGTGAAACCGGCTCACCAACTATTTTGCGAATTTTTGAAAAGGAATATCCAACAGCGCTAACCATTGTCAAAATCGCTATGCTTGAGTCGCTTAACAAATTTAAAGAATATGCAAATTCACGATTATTTCTGCTTGCGTTGGAAGAGTCAGACCCTGTACTTGTTGCTATCGCAGCACAGGGATTAAGCCAAGACACCCTCCGAAATAAAATACATGCCCAGCGCATAGTTCAGGCCTACCAAAACTTGGCAAAACCAGTCGACAGCGAATCGGCAAAAATGATCTTTCAGGCAATCGGCACACTTGGCGATGAAAACGCAGTTCCCGTACTTCGAGAGGCGCTCAACATTCCTGACAAAACGCTCTCCGCAGTCGTTGCCGATGCCCTTTTTCAAATCACCGGTGTTGACTATTCTGACAGCACTGCAACATTCACAAAACCTCATTCGGATCTCAGATACGAAGACGTTTTAAAATTAGATGGCGCCAGCGCTTTGATTAAAACACCCCGCGGCAATATCGAATTTGAATTTTTTGCGGAAGAGGCGCCGCTCACAGTATTGAACTTTGTTCGGCTTGTGGAACAAGGATTTTTTGACAAACTCACCTTTCACCGGGTTGTTCCGAATTTTGTTATTCAGGGAGGAGATCCCCGGGGAGACTCTTGGGGCTCACCCGGATATGCCATCCGTTCGGAGTTCAACATGCGTCCCTATTTGCGCGGAACAGTCGGCATGGCCAGTGCTGGCAAAGACACTGAAGGCTGCCAATTCTTTATCACCCATTCACCTCAACCTCACCTCGATGGCCGCTACACGGTCTTTGGTCAAGTGACCTCCGGAATGGACGTTGTTGATGCCATTCAAGAAGGGGATATGATGGAAGTGATTGCGATTAAGAGGTAAGCGCTGCAGATTGCCCGTCGATTATTAACTTCTTCGGTCGTTTAATATTCCTCTCCCTTACCTTTTAAAATTTTTAATATTTTTACAGTTTGCTTTGAATTTACCAAAAAGTGCTTGAACTATTTCAAAAAAATTCATATCTATCACAAGCAAATTGGAGCTAATATTGCGCACTTCTATCGAATCGCACAAAGAACTTGTCTAAGAGGGATTGCGTCTCGCATCTTTGAAATCCAAAAAAGAATTAGACGCAAAGGTCTCAGAGGGCATGCCGGTAAAGGCATCTGGCAGGACAATTTGGAGAAATCGCGAAAAGTCGCCTTTGATTTATTTTAGTGTTAGATCAACTATGTCATACTTCAAAAACATTCAATCCCAGGTTCGATTCTCTGCAGAAAAAATGCAGAAGAGCAACCTCTTTGAAACTGGGAATTTTTTCTGTGACATCTATTGTCTGGAGCCCGGGCAAATCCAAAAGCCGCATACCCACGAGGGAGCTGACAAAGTATATTTTGTACTCGAAGGCCAAGCCAAGATTCAAGTCGGCGAGGAGGAGAAAGTCGTTAAACAAAACGAAATCTGTCTGGCAGAGTCAGGTCTTGTCCACGGGGTTAAAAATACGAGCAATGAACGTTTGACTTTACTTGTTTTCATGGCGCCGAATCCGAATGTGTAACCGGAAACCAAGTTCAACTTAAACACTTTAATACTCGAACACCAAAACACTTTTTAATAACCGGAGGGAAGAATGCTAAACAAACCATTTCTATTAATTTTCTTAATTTTAACCATCTCCATTTACTGCGTTCAGGAGCGAAGCTCACCCCCTGCCGAAAATGGCTTCGAACGCTCGAAATCGGACCCGCAGGCGCTGCTAGTGGTAGATGAAATGTGGGAATCATTGGGCGGTAAAGACAATTGGCAGAAAACCAGGTTCTTGAGCTACCACTGGATCGTTGAAGTCAACGGCGAGGTTCGCTCTGATTATCGCCATGACTGGGACCGCTACACAAATGACTACCGGGTTGAAGGAACCAGCCGAGACGGCCAGCATTTTGTTGCGATATTTAATACTCAAACCAAAGCAGGGGATGTCTTTGTGGACGGCACAAAAGTCATCGAGGACTCTACAAAAGCCAAATGGATAGAGAAAGCCTACGGCCGATATATTAACGACAGCTACTGGTTGATCATGCCATATCAACTCAACCATCCT
>JADFPY010000401.1 GCA_022562085.1 candidate division KSB1 bacterium
GATAATAACCGAACTTTACGTAACGATGGAAGCTTGACCATTGCCAGTCCTTTGCTCTTGAGACATAGCAGTGGTTGGTGTCCTGCCCATACGCAAAAGACCCAAAAAGTAAAAAGACGAGGGCGATGGGTGTTGCCCCTTGTTTGATTTTCTCTACAGCTCTCGTCACCGACCATTTAGGCCGGAATAATCCAGCAACTACAAATTTAGAAAAGTATTTAAAGCTTGTCATCTTGATACCTCCTCCAAATGAGTTAATAAAATTATGCTTCTGAACTACGAACGCGGGACAGGCACTATCAGCAACCAGTAGAATACCATTAGGTGTGAGCAGGAAGAGACCGTGAGGGATTGAACGAGTCCACCGGTCCGCCTTGCCCAAGGCCAAACCACGTCCAACACCCATGTTAGCCCTTCGTGGAGAGGTGAACCACGACGCTGCGAAATCTTCATATTTTCTCCGCCTTAGGTCATTGATGTTACTTTCTAACGTCTAACACATAACTTATATTTGAGTTGCCATTTCTTACTTTTAAAAATTTCTACTATCAGGAATAAATTTCTCTATACAGGAACATTTTTAAAAAATTCCTGATATCAGGAACAAAATATTCCTGATAACGGAAACTTTTTGGTCTTTAATTAATTCCTGGTATCAGGAATTTCAGATAATTTTACCTCCCTCGAATAAAATACCGCATTGGTAAGTTTATGCTTTTAGAATTCGAAAATATGGTGTCTGGAGGTAACCGTGTCGCCCCTCCTGGCGAGATTTAGAAAAAGCAAATATTTAATGCAGCAAGATCAAAAAAAACTTAATTCCTCTTAAAAAATACAGAAAAATCTCCGTCTCAAACTGCTGCCACTTCCACCCTGGCATCATTAAAGCAAGCGCCGCCGCCCACAGAACTAACATCGTCCGGCACCAGGGTGGTTGAGGTCAGACCATTCTTTGAGCTTTTGCGCCAGGCGCCTTTGGGAATCAAAACCACCCCCGGCCGGATTTGGTTGCTCATCCGAACGGGTGCAAAGACCTCACCCAGGTCGTTGAATATTCTCGCAGTCATGCCTTTTTCTAAGGAACGGGCCCGGGCATCCCCGGGATTCATGACCAAAAACAACTTCGGAAAATTGAATTCCCCTAAGGTGCTGCTAATCAATTTATCGGTTGCGGGTGAAATGAGGGTCAGCGGGTAGCCGTTTTGCTTTAAGTCTAAATATTCATACGGGTTTTTGCCCAAATTCCCCGGCGCCAGATTTATCTTGCCGTCAGGGGTCCAGGGGAAGACATTTTGAAATTGAATGGGAGCGCGGCCGGGAAAATCAAAGAAGGCTATTTTTTCTTTCTTGAGTTGGTCAAGCCCTACGGGTTTACCCATGCCATGTGTAGAGTTAGTGACTCGCTGCAAATAGGCTTCGGTATCATCCAAGAATGCCTGGTCCTGCCATCCCATGGAGCGGCCGAGCAGGGCAAAAACTTCTTCGTTGGGTCTGGCTTCACCCAAAGGTTCAATAACCGGATCCAGGTAATGCAGCGTGTAGGACCCGTAAGCTTTTTTTATCTCCTTTTGTTCGAGAAAAGTAACCGCCGGCAAAAGGATATCGGCAAATTTAGCGGTGTCGGTCATGACTTGCTCCGAGACCACAGTAAACAAATCCTCGCGCTGTAATCCTGCAATAATCGCTTTCTGATTCGGTACGGTTGCCACGGGATTGCAATTGTAATTAAAAAGTCCTTTTATGGGCGGCTGGTTTTCTTCAAGAAGAACTTTGCCCAGTTTATTCATATTGATGATCCGGGTGTTCCAGGGAATCGGGTCGGTGAGGCCTCTTGAATCAACTTTGTGGGCATTACTGTTGCTAAGCGTATAGCCGGAACCTTGCAAGCCAAATTTGCCTAAAACGGCCGGCAGGGCGAGAACAGCCGCGACCGACTGACCGCCGTTTCGATTGCGTTCGAGGCCCCAACCGCAGCGCAAAACCGCCGGGTCGTGCAAAGCATACATCTCGGCAAGTTTTTTAATATCATCGGCTTGCACTCCGGCAATTTCGGCGGCCTTTTCAGGGGGGTATTGCTTGGCTTTCTCAAGTAAAACATCCACATTTTTCGTGTGCTCGCCAAGAAAGTCCCAATTAAGCCAAGCCATTTTTTGCCAATGGTGAATCAAAGCCAGCGCAACCACCACATCCGTACCCGGATAGACCGGTAAATGCAAGTCGATCTCTTTTTCGGAAAAATTCAACTTCGGATCGACCACGGCAATTTTCGCTCCGGCAGCTTTGGCCTTTTTTAGATATGGAACCAGGTGAATATTTGAGGCCTTGGGATTAGCTCCCCAAATGAGAATAAATTTGGCGTGCACATAATCCTCGAACGCCGTGCCGGGCATTTTGCCGTACATACCCTGAGCCGCCTCGCTGGTCGGAGCAGCACAGACCGTTCGCGCCAACCTCGACGCACCGAGCTTTGCAAAAAAAGCGCGGTCGCTCGTATCTTGTCCCAACAATGCATTCGAGCCGCCATAAGAATACGGCAGGATCGCTTCTCCTCCCCACTCCTCTTTTATTTCGTTGAACCGCTGGCAAACAATCTTTACTGCCTCATTCCAGCTGATGCGTTCAAATTTACCTGCCCCCTTCTCCCCTACCCGTTTCATTGGATAAAGCAAACGATCCGGTGAGTAAACTCTCTCCGCAAAGCGTGACACTTTGGTACAAATAAATCCTTGCGTGGTTGGATTTATATCCGAAGCAGCGATTCGGGTGATTTTGTTTTCTGTGATTTCGACATCCAAACCGCAAGTGTCCGGGCAATCCAGGGTGCAGGCTGAGGCAAGAGTTTTCGTCGGCATAGTTTCTCCATCTAAATAAGGATAGTAAGATAACTAAAAAATGGCAAAGGGTCAAGGGTTCACTATTTAATGCCAAAAGTGTTATATCTTTGGCAATGGAAGGTTGCGGAAATTAGCGAGGCGGTTTCCGCAACCCAGGCAATGTCGGAGGCCACTTCGTTTAACTCCGACACTCTTCGAAAAAGCTTCAAGCAGAACATATGTCGGATATTACATTTTATACATTTCTAATTTGTTTACTTGAATACGTAAATGTAAATCCTTATGTTAGGACCGCATTCTTGATAAGAAACAAAACAACTTTTTAAACTTCCAAAACATTCCTATTGAAAATGAAAAATTCGAATTGTCTTATTATTTTTGTTTTACTCACATCGTTCATCTCCGTTCAAACAGGATGCAGCCCAAAACCTATGAAAGACTCCAAAGCAGAAGCTAAATTTGATGCGCCGCTTCGCATGAAGCTTAGCGAAGTAAAACAAGCACGGGTTGATGCGCCCCTAACATGCCTGGTTAAGCTCAACGGATCTCTTGATGAGAAAAGAAGGCAGATGCTCAAAGAGGCCGGGATTAACGTCGTCACTGTTATAAAGACAATTGCCACAATTGAGGGGCAACCCGACGCCATCCGCCAGATAGCAACTTATGATTTCGTGCACAGCATTTCTTTGAGCCAGACTCGTTATCCTTTAGAAAAACAATAACGATTCGAGAAGCCTGTTAGCGATGAGCGAAAAAAAATCTTAGTGGGCGCTCTTCGCTTCTCGTTTGTCGTTTTCTTTCTATCGCGCAACAGATCAAAAGCATGTACCTACAATACGAATCGTTCGATTAGCTCTTATTAACATTTCTTTCAAACCAACTTATCCCAAGGAGGAGGACGAATGGATTTCCGTCGTATTTTTTCTTTCAACCGATTGTGTACTTTTGCTATTTTGATCGCCATTCTTTTGC
>JADFPY010000402.1 GCA_022562085.1 candidate division KSB1 bacterium
TTAACAATTCTAAGTGTCCTTATTTGGCACTGTTCTGAAAATGTTGGAACTAATCAAATCGATGGTCAAACAATCCTAACCGGAAAAATCGAAAATATGGCCAGCCAAACTGTCAAAATGATCTTAGATAAAAATATTCGAGGGTTTAAAAATGATGAATATATCACCAGAATAGATGCAAATGGCGAGTTTGAATTCAACCTACAATTAAATAATTGGCGGATGGGAAAAATATTTTTGGCAGACCAATCTGCCTATATTTTTCTTGAGCCAAAAGACAGTATTCATATCTTTGTAGATGAAACTGATTTTGAGAGCTCGTTGAAATTTTTCGGTAAAGGCGCTGAGAATTGCAAATATTTTAATATGTCATATAGTACTTTTGAAAGTCGAACGCAATTTGTTGACAATAGAATTAAAACCAAAGAAATTAACTCAGCGAAGGCTTTTCGCCAATACAGGGATAAAATTAAAAACCAACATTTGGAGTTCTACAACACAAAACACCATAAATTATCGCCTATTGCAAAAAATGTAGCCCTAGCGCAAATTCAATGCCGATGGGGCAATAAGCTTTTTGACTACCTGACCGTGCATTTATTCTACAACGATAAGGAAATGAAACCTGATTTTGAAGAGGGGTACCACGATTTCATTGATACGATTAACCTGAATGATGAATCTCTATTAGCCTACGACAAATACATCGAATATTTGGATAATTATCTCGACCACCAATTAAAATTGAGATTCAAATATAATGGTCTAAAATACAATCATAGCAATAATTATGATGATTATTTCAAGTACCGCACTCTCTATGAATTGGCAAATGAACATTTGAAAGGAAAACTAAAATCCTCAATGCAATCCTACTATCTGGTAACCGCTATTGAACGAGGCCGTTTTGACACAATTAAAAATCAGTTTGAAGACTTTAAGGCTAGTGGTGAAGACGAATCTTTTATAGAAGCGGTTTTACTGGCATACGACAAAACTTCTTTAGTTAAAGAAGGTAAGCCTGCCCCTGATTTTACCCTTGTCTCATATGAAAATAAACGTATCTCGTTATCAGACTTTAAGGAGAATGTCGTCTATCTCGATTTTTGGGCAAGCTGGTGTAAGCCGTGCATTGAATTGATCCCCGATTCAAAAAAGTTAAAAGAAATTTTCAAAGATGCCCCGGTCGTATTTTTAAATGTATCTATTGATAAAAATGAAAACAGCTGGCGTAAAATGATCGAAAAAGAAAAAATTACCGGAGTCAATTTAATTACTTCCGGTCTGTCGTCCCAAATGACAAGCCAATATGGTGTACGGGCATTGCCACGCTACTTTTTAATTGATAAAAACGGGATCATAATAGATAATGATGCAAAAAAGCCGAACGAAAAAGAACTCATTAATGAGGTAAGGCAATTATTGAATTAGCGCCTAACTTAACCTGAGCTTCGAAAACAATTTCCTGAACAAGCAAAGCTTAGTAAGGAACGATTCATCAGATCGTAATTCAATCGAAGGAGATAAAAATGAAAAGTAAAATAGCCGCTTCACTGATTATATTTTTAATCGTCACCACCGCGGGGTTTGCTCAGCCGCAAATCTCAAAACAAAACCTGCCGGGAAACATTTCCGCTGAAATCAAAACGAAAATAGCAGCACTATATTCTGCCGATCCTGCTGCGAGAGCAACCGCTGCTTATGAGCTCGGCGAACTAACGCCTGATTCCAATCCGGCAATTCCCTTTTTGGTCAAGATGCTGGGCGACGATGTCCTGATCGACCCCCTGCCTTATCATGAACCGAATTGGTGGTCTTCGCAATATGAGGTTATTTTAAAAACGTCCCCGGGCCGGGAGGCCGCAAAGGCTTTGGTGATTATCGGCGAACCTGCGGTCGAGCCATTGATTGCTGCCTTGAAAGATGCCCACTGGAAAATTCGCAAAGGGGCCGCGAGAATCTTTGGGGAGATTGAAGATTACCGGGCGCTCGGAGCCGTCATCACCACATTAAAAGATAAAAATTGGCAGGTACGTGCGCAAGCAGCAAAGACTTTGAGCCAGTACGAGGATTTCCAGGCCGTATCTTCTTTGGTTGCGGCGTTAAAAGATGTACAATGGCAGGTTCGCAAAGAATCAGTTCATGCCCTGGGACATATTAAAGATCCGGCCTCGATTAAGCCGGTCATCGCTTTGCTCAAAGATAACACCTGGCAAGTGCGTAAAGAGACGGTTGAGGCTTTAGGTGAAATTGAGGATACCCAGACAATCAGTTCCCTGGCTGCTGCCGCGGATGATAACACCTGGCAAGTGCGGGAGGCCGTCGCAGATGCGCTGGCCGAATTCAGGGACCCGCGGGTTTTTAAGCCATTAACAAAACTCTTAAAAGATAAAAACTGGCAAGTGCGGGTGGAAGCAGCAGAAGCACTCGGTGAAGTCGAAGATCGGCAAGGAGTTTCACCATTGATTGCAGCCCTGAAAGACAAAAACTGGCGGGTCAAAAGAGAGGCTGTGGAAGCTTTGGGACAAATCGAAGATCCGAAAGCAATCAGTTCTTTAGAGAAAGTATTAAAAGATAACAATTGGCGGGTAAGAGTCGAGGCTGCGGAAGCTCTTGGAAAAATTGAAGACACCCGGGTCATTCCTGCTTTAAGCAAAGCTTTGAAAGATCAAAACTGGCAGGTAAGAAAAGAAGCCGCAGAAGCTTTAGGCCAAATTGAAGATTCCCGTGGTGTCAAACCTTTAATTGCTGCTTTGAAAGATGCAAATCCGCAAGTGCGGTACGAAGTGGTTGAAGCGCTGGGACAAATTGAGAGCCGGGAAGCTGTGAAGCCTTTAAGCGATATGCTCAATGATAAAGTCTGGCAAATTCGCAAAGAAGCAGCCGAAGCACTGGCGCAAATAGGTGATCGGCAGGCAGTAAACCCTTTGATCGAGGTTTTAAAAGACCTAAATTGGCAAGTCAGATGTGAAGCCGTGGAGGCCCTGGGTCAACTTGAAGATCGGCGCGCTGTTAATCCTTTAGCCGGTGTTCTCAAAGACCAAAACTGGCAAATCCGCAAGGAAGCAGCAGAAGCTTTGGGTGAGATTCAAGATGTACGTGCAATCTCTCCTTTGATTTCAGCTTTAAAGGATGTCAACTGGCAGGTGCGAAAAGAGGCCGCGGAAGCGCTCGGACAAATCGAAGACCCGCGAGCGCTGAAACCGTTGAGTCTGGCGCTAAAGGATGAAAATCCTCACGTTAGAAAGGAAGCGGCGGGAGCGATTGGCGAGATTAGGCGGTAGGGAGCGGTCGCGACCGTTCCCTACAAAAAAGACAACTATTTTAGGTATCGTCCGTCTTTATTAAAAAGCAGTTCCTTTCTCTTATCATACTAAACTCTTTTAGGAAATTGACCTATGTCTTCTCAAATTTTGACCCGGGCATTTCTTGCCTATTCCCTGGCCCTCGTTTTCTTTTTTGATAATCCAACCGTTGCACAGAATATCGATTCAATTCCTCTTAAGACAAATGTCCCGGAACAGCAATTGATATCGGATCTTGAATCATTCGTTCCTGAATTAATGGAGCGTGCTGAGGTTCCGGGACTCTCGATAGCCATCATTCGGGACGCTGAGATTATCTTGCATGGGGCTTACGGTGTCAGAAATATCAACACGAAAGAAGCGGTCAATGACAGCACGATTTTTCAAGCCGCCTCCCTGAGTAAAACCCTCTTTGCTTACGCCGTTTTGAGAATGGTTGAAAAGGGTGAACTTGATCTGGACACGCCATTATCGGATTATTTTGGCGCC
>JADFPY010000403.1 GCA_022562085.1 candidate division KSB1 bacterium
AAACAAAAAAGGCTCTTCAAAAGAAAGAGTTTTAACATTGTTTTTATTAAACTTAACTTGGTGCGTCGTCAGGGAATCGAACCGCGAACCTTGGGCTTGAGTGGCCCATGGCTTCCAGGATGAGACTGAATTGAAGATAACAGAAAAAGAGTGTGTAAAATCGTGTGCAATTTTAGTCCAAAAATGTGCCAATTTGTCCATATTTCAAATAAAAAAGGCTACCAAGGAAATGATAGCCTGTAATCTGTTTTTATTGAGGTTATAAGTGCGGGGCCGACGGGATTCGAACCCGCGATCTCCGGCTTGACAGGCCGGCGTGTTAACCAAGCTACACCACGGCCCCGTGGTGTTTCGAACGGTTAGGTTTTATCACCCTCTCTGTTTTTATTGCCGCTGATAATTGCCAAAGGAATCAACACACAGTAACCAAAAACTAAAAGAATGGGCGCAAAAGTTAAAGTCAAAAATCCATCTACCGGAGGTTGCGACAGAGCCCAGTATCCTACCAGGATTAAAAAAGACGCAATGCCAAACAGTTGATAGTTCAGTTTTGTGAACGGGAGACCTGAATCTTTTAGTTTGCGTCCGGACTGTCTCTTTACTTTTTTATGGTTCATAACGGTGTCAAATATAGGTAAATAGCAAAAGAGAGTCAAGCGAAATATTGGTCTAAATAAAAGGACTTGGCAGGAGACTTCAGCACACAAAAAATAATATAAATTTCCAAAGACTCGGTATATTTGATTAAGGTTATATTATCGACTTAGTAATCTATTAACTGTTGATTTTGGATAGTTAAAAACAATCTTCCCCTTTACCAAAAACTGATCAGTCGGAAAATTTTAATTTTTAGTAAATAAGTGCTGCTGCGCATCATGTAATCCACTATAACCTTCCCATAGTCTGGACGACATTCTTCTAAAGTAAAGCTCTTATTAGTCGATGACTGTTTGTATTCCTATTTGTAAATATCAAAAACCGACCGCCTGTTCTTAAGTCAAGATAACCAATCTTGCACATGTAAAATTTTATTCTTACAGATTTGAATTTCTTAACCGGTAAAGCGATAGTCTGGTTGCTGAGTCGTAAGTCCTTTTCTCAACTATCAATTCGGAGGAAATCCTAAAATATGAAATCACAGTTTGAGAGACCCGAGTCGAGGGATCAACTTTCTAGTGGAGCTGACCGGTATGGTCTCGATGATCTAAGACTGCAGAATCCGGCAGACAACACAATGAGCCAGCAATCTTCTCTAATAATCGAAGCCCTGAGAACTGAGCTCCATCCAAAAAAGATAAACCTTCTCATGGGGTTGGTTCTGGAGGAAAGAGCCATTGAAAGGAGGAAAGCAGATTATGCCACAGTCTTTAGGAAAATGACTAAAGGAATCTATTTTTTTCTCTGGAGTCTGCAGAATTTCAAAATGATTCCCAGTGGCGGAATAGTAACTTCGGCACAGTTGGAAAGCGCAGTTTCTACTTTGTTCGCTTTTATTCTAGATAGTGAACCACTCCTGAAAAGTCACCCCGTGAACATCCGCCTGCTTAGAAACTTAGGTCGTGCTTATTTTGACTTGGCTGGAATTGCGTACTATGCTCCCCATAGAGGATTCTCGCTTGCTAAGCCTGTTCACTATCAGTTCATTCTCAGAAAAGCAATTTGCTGTTGGCAGAAGGCGATTCAAACCGAAGCTAGACTAAGTCAGCACGGCGATGCATCTCACGTCGAGACCCTAGGCTTAGTGGAAGATGATTTTGTCTTTGAGAGAAATCGCATGCAAACGTTCGTCAACCCTTGGTATTTTCTCCATATTGCTTCGGCCCTACACTTGCTAAATGATGAAGAGGCTTCTGCCGCTTACCTGGAAAAGGCTGGCAGTATCATAGGCGCAATTGATAGCCACCAGAATGAGAAGATTCGACAGCAGCGATTGTTGTTGGAATCGGTATATTCCACCATAAAATATAGCAAGACCACCACCTTTGACTTTGATCCAAAAAGTCTCCAAAAGATAGACGAGCAATTGCAGCAAATCAAGCAAAAAGGGCGTTCTGCCGGCGGTCAATACCCAAGTCATAGAAGCCCCCTTGTAGACGATGCATTATGGCGTGCGCGTGTGGCGAAAAATGAGTTCATCAACAATGGTATGCCTGATGTCGATAAGTTTTCTTATTTGCAAAGTGTCTCGACCTTATATGAGCAGGTTAAGTCGTCTAAAGTAAGAGATCGTCTTATCTACCAACTAAGCATCCCACCGCTAAGGATCAAAGGCAACCCTCGACACAGAACATGGACTCGGTTCCGGCAAAACCATATTGGCAAAAGGGGCGTGTCTGATAGGAAGAGCGGGCAAAAAATGTTTAAAGTGCCATAGTCGGCATCAAAATCATTTACGTTTTAGAACTAATGAGTCCCTACTAAAACGAAGATTATCAAAGTAAGACTTCTAAAAACTGTTAAATTCGATGAAACCAAGGAGAATTTGAGGTTTCTAATTGATTTTTAGGTTCTATGTTTCTTCACTATTTTGTTCGCCTTTTGCCGTTTGATGAAAGTTGCAATTTTTATCTTTTCCAAAAAAGCGGGATTCTTTTCTAAATATTCCAGATACTGTTTCCTTCTTTTGGGATAATTTAGTTTTCTATCTTCAAACGCCTCACCATGAATGGATAGCATCGCGATATCCATTCTGTCCCGGTAGTCCCAACCGGTCCACTCGCCCATGTAAATTGTATCTCCAAACTTTTCGTATTCTTCAGTAAACGTTGCCACCGCTCTTTTAATAGTTTCAACATTTACCGCCTCATGTTTGCCGGCAACGTCCACAATAGTGACTGCTATTCCTTCCGAATTTATATACCAGTCGAATTTGTACAGCAAGTCGTAGTCGGTGGTAGAAACTTTCACGGTTCTGATTCTATTCAATTGATACAGACAAGGGATAAGCGCATATGCTGGCGTGGTTTTCAAAACCCAGTGTCTGTAGGCATGAAGATTTGTTTTACTGGGTTGCCAAGCGTTTACACGACACTCCGCAGTCTGGCAGCAATCACATAGCTTGAGATTGCCATCCAATTCCTCATCCGAGGAAACTTCTTCAACTTCCATCAAGGTTTCTGTTGAAGCATGAAATCCCAGGTCATTTAATAGAGTTATCTTCGCAGCAGATAAATCTTCCGTTTTTACGACTTCCACATAATTAAATCTTTTCATATACAATTTGCAACTATTCATAACTTTCTACTTTGTATGCCGTCGGCATAAAACCCTTTCCCTATTCAATTCTTTTTTAAACCATCCCTTATGGTTTATATTATCGGCAGCCACCAACATAATTCCTATTTTGCGAGGAATTACCAGATAGCGGTACAGCTGATTTGAAACAAAAAAGGGAAGCCTGGCAATGAGTGAAATTCAAACACAGTTCGGTGGCTTTTCTTCTTTAGCGAGCAAGAGCCCAAAACTGTCTATTCACACTTTTAGGGGAGTGTTAACTTTTTCGTTGCCTTGAGCGGCGGATTTTTGTCTTATCATACCCAAATGTGAACTACAGCATACTTTTTCAGTAAAGTGAATAGGCGCTTAGCGCCGTACATCGACAAAACTTTGTCGATAATTTTGATTGACGATCTACAATTTGAGAAGTACAGACTCTTTTTGAAAATCGCAAATCGTAGATCGCAAATCGTAAATCGTATATGTTCGAGTCCAGAATCTGATATACGATATATGATCGACGTCCCGGACGGC
>JADFPY010000404.1 GCA_022562085.1 candidate division KSB1 bacterium
GCAAAGACAGAACAAAATTATGGTTTCCCATCAATCACTAGTTAATGTCTCGAATGGATTAGAAGAATCTGGTTTGACTTTTCAAAAATAAATCAGGAAAGAATAATATGCAACTAAAAAATGAGAGGTGGAAACCGGCCGAGTTGAGGTGTTAATTAAACTTCGAGACTTTTACGTCAAAATAGCGGGTTTCTTTCGGGGCACGCTGCCACTGCACCAGGATCGGGCTTTGGTATTTACCAAAGACAATTTCACCGTGGCCCGTTTCAGTGTTTTGCGACACTAAAAGACTGATGTGGCGTTTCATACTGAGAAAACGGGAGGCAGGCAATCTTAAGAAAATCGACAGGAATTTTTCAATAACGGTTTCACTCACGCCAAATTTATCCATCAGCTCATTAAAAACCTGTACCAGATCGTACTTGGCGTAGTCTAATGTCTTACCAGGAATCAGCTGCGGGGCTGCGAGTGCGTGTTTACCTTTTTGCGCCATAAATTTTAGCGGGTTGTGGACGACTTCGGCTAAATCGTGCTTCATGAGCAAGGTCTCATATTCGTTCACCGTAAGCCCGACATTTTGCTCGTCAGCGCCCAAATTAATATCAACTCGACCGTGTTCGATATCCATAGTGCGGACGATATGATTGAGCTGTTCAAAAAATCCGTGGCGCGAGTCGCTTAGCTTTATCGAGTCAATCGGGTGCTTTGAAACCGGAATGGACATTCTTGACTCATGCACAACTTCTTCATGATTAAAACCAAGGATGGTTGTTTTCCGGCAGCGGGATTCTTCCCCGTTCAAGCCGTCCAAATCGATGAAGTAAACCGGCTGGTCAGGTCTGTTTTCGTAGGTTACGCAGTTTTTCATTCCCGAACCAATGAAGACCAAATGTGAATCCGCATTCCTGGGTTCCACCCGTTTTTGCGCCTCTGTTAATTCCGTGCGAAGCTGCAGTTGATCGTGGCGGTAGTCAGCCTCCCGTGGGAACAATTGCTGAAATGCCCCAATAAAAGGTTCCATACGATGACTTAGTTGCGCGGATTGGCTTTCTTCGAGATAGCCGGCGGTTGTATGAAACGAACAATACAGCGCCTTGCGGTAGCGTTTGAATAAATCACCAACGCGTTCGCTGATATGCTGAGTGACATCTATTAAATCGTATCTTGCCCGCGGTTTGAGCTCTAAGCTGATTTCAGTTGGCGATGTTGGCATAGTTCGTTCGGCACGTTAGTAACTGACAAGTAAATTTTCTGCCATACTCGATAAAAGCATTCGAGTACAAGCTTTTTGGCAAGAAATGAAAATTCAAATCCCAAAAAGCAAAGATTTCACGCGAAGGCGCAAAGGGATCGCAAAGAAAAACATGCGTATTCTTTGCGTCTCTGCCCCGACGCGTCGGGGTGCACTTTTAATTTTCCTTTTTTGGTTCCGGTTTATCCGGGTTAGGATTTGAAAATAAAAAACAATCTAGTATTTTTAATTAAAATAGCAAATTAAAAATTCTTTAAATCTATGAGTCTGGTGAGTAAAAAGAGTGGAATCTTATTATAAGTACCAAAAAGCTTCGGTTTTGCGTTAAATCTTTTTTACAAAAATCGGGTTTTTATTTATGGATTAAAAGCTCACGTGTTGGGGTAGTTGTCACCCCTTGTATGTTGAAAGTTAGTAGTTTTTTTATTATTATTTTTTAACTGTTTTTTAAATGTTAGATTAGTTCTTTGGATTTTTAAAGAAGAATCGTTAACCTGGCGTGAAAGAGAAGGACCACCCCGTGGGCTTCAAGCCCGTCCCGTAGTTTCTTCCTTCTGTCAGGTAAAAATCGATGAATAACCTGGTGCAGGACACCGCATATGACAAGGATGATGTTTCCTGACAATTCTTTTTAATCACAGATCCAAAGGAGTTACGTTATGCAAAGTTACTATTTAGGAATTGATGTCAGTAAGGGGTATGCTGATTTTACCCTGCTTGACTCAACGAAACAAACCGTCGAGCCCAATTTTCAACTTGATGACACATTTGATGGTCATTGTGGACTCTATGATTTTCTTAATCAATTTCTCAGTGCTCACCCACAGGCCACAGTCCATGCTGCTGTTGAAAGCACGGGGGGTTATGAAAACAATTGGTTTTGTTCTGTGCATAAGCTTCAGAAAGAGCTAAATGTAAAAGTTGCCAAACTAAACCCAACAGGTGTTAATCATAGCAGTCGAGCCGCCCTCAAACGCGTCATTACAGACAGCATCTCTGCAAGAAATATCGCTGAATATATGATTACACATCCTGAAAAAGTCAACTATGAAACCGAAGATTACTTTGTCGGCCTCAGACGAAAATGGCAATTTATCAAGACACTCATCAAACAAAAGACCCGCTTGTTAAACCAGTTAGAAAAACTCCTCTACATCGCCAACCCGGATGTCTTGCGGTATTGCAAAGATGGTGTCCCTAAATGGGTCTTGAGGTTGTTGCAAGTCTATCCAACGGCAAAGCGCCTGTCTCGAGCAAAAGTCAAAACTGTAGCGTTGATTCCTTACGTTAGCGCACAACGTGCCAATGAACTGATAGGCGCCTCTAAGATGAGCATTGCATCTGCTGAAGATGCATTAACAGAGGATTCAATCCTCACCATGGCCAAAGAAATACGCCATTTGGAGCAGTTGATTAAAAAACAGAGCAAACTTCTTGCCGACGCATGCTCGATGCCGGAGCTTGAGATTCTTAAAACCTTCAACGCTATTGGCGATGCATCGGCCATCGGATTGCTCCTGGAAATTGGAGCTGTGCAAAGATTCCGTACCGTAAAAAAACTCGCTTCCTTTTTTGGGCTGCATCCCAAGTTCAAAACCAGCGGCGATGGAACCAGCGGCATAAGAATGAGTAAAGAAGGCCGCAAAGAACCACGCGCCATCCTCTACATGGTTGCCATGACTGCTATTGTACATAATCCGCTTATTCGGGAAGTCTATCAGAACAACCTCGCAAAAGGCAAATGCAAAATGGACGCGATGGGCGTCTGTATGCACAAAATCTTACGAATTATTTACGGCATGCTGAAGAATAACCAGGCCTTTGACCCGGAAATCGATCGTAAAAACAGAATGAAAGTGCTTCATAAAAAATCCTCTGACCCAAAAAATATTAACCGGAGATTTCAGCAACCGGATGAGAATGCACCCATTTCAAGGAGGCAAAATAAAAAACGAAAAGAGCAAGAACGGTCTCAAAGTGATCCTGTCACCATTCACGAGATCGATGTCCTTGCTCTTTCCAAACATTAATTTCGTGATTCTTCTTATCGTTTCAAAGAACTTTGTTACTTTTTTTAGAACATATAGCTCGAAAAAAAACTTGACTTTAAACCGAATAACTACAGGTTTTAATAACCTGTAAGGTTTAGCCGGAGATTAAGCCGCATCCAATTCTTTACTCAACGTTCAGTAAATATTCAAATCTGCTTCAAACGCGACCGCCACTCTCGCACCTAAAATTTATTACTAACATTTCTCACTTCACAACCGTTCAATTAACAGGATTTAGCCACGGATGAACACTGCTGAAACACGGATTCAAATAGAGCAACTGCACAGTAAGTTGTCAAACTCAACAAATAGCTATCCGTGTCCAATCCGTGTGAATCAGTGGCTCAATTTTGTTTTTAAAGAAATTAAGTCTCATTTCTAAAGTGAGAAATGTCAGTTTGTTATTAATAACCCTGGCAGTGTGAAAAATTATCAAAGAGTATTTA
>JADFPY010000405.1 GCA_022562085.1 candidate division KSB1 bacterium
TTAAAATGGCTGCCCGAATTCAGCGGCTTGACGACCAGATGCCGGAACCCAAGTATGTGCTTTCCATGGGAAGCTGCGCCACCAGCGGCGGACCTTACTGGCAGCACGGCTACCACGTTCTGAAAGGCGTCGATTTGATCGTCCCGGTTGATGTTTATGTCACCGGTTGCCCACCGAGGCCCGAAGCTTTGATCGACGGTTTGATTAAAATTCAGGAGAAAATCCGCAAGGAAAGCCTGATCAAGCGCAAACTTCAGGAAAAGGCGAACGTATGACCGCCGAGCAAATCCACCAGAACCTGCAGGAAAAATTCGGCGAGGACATCCTTGAATTCAACCCAGAGGCTCTTGATCCTTTTGTCAAAGTAAATCCTGGCAGAATTTTCGAGATTTCCAAATTCCTGAACGAAAACCAGAACCTGAACTTCACGTCACTGATGTGCCTGAGTGGACTCGATTACGGCGCGGAGGACAATTTGGGAGTGGTTTATAATCTGCATTCCATGAAACACAAACACAAAATTACTATTCGCGTCGAGTTGCCGCGAGACAATCCCAAAGTTCCTTCTGTCGAAACTATCTGGCGGACAGCGGACTGGCATGAGCGTGAAGCTTACGATTTGTTCGGCGTACATTTTGAGGGACACCGCGATTTGCGCCGCATCCTCTGCCCGGATGATTGGGAGGGATACCCGCTGCGAAAGGACTATATCGTGCAAGAATATTACCACGGCATTCGCGTGCCGTACCAGGAAGATTGGGAAAAATATGAGACCTTCGCCAAAAATCCGGAGCGCGGTCATTTTGTTTTCCAGTATGAAAGCAGGGTACCTGAATTAGTTGACTCTAAGAAAAACGGCAAGAATCAAGACGCTAAATCAAAGGAATAAAGCCATGGTTACCTATTTTTCAAACATCTATCGCGGCATGTTTACGATTCTCATCGGCATGAGTCAAACCTGGAAAGCTTTATTCCGTCCGGCCATCACGCTGCATTACCCAACGGAACGGTGGGAACTACCGACCAACGCGCGCGGCATTTTGTTTAACAATGCGGACGACTGCATCGGCTGTTATAAATGTGCCCGGGCTTGTCCGGTCAATTGTATTTACATCGACACGGTCAAGGCACTGCCGGAGGAAGATTTGGGCAAGGCTTCGATGGGCAACCCCATTCGACAGCATCTCATTCGATTTGATATCGATATGTTCAAATGCTGCTTTTGCGATGATTGCACATTGGTCTGCCCGACTGAATGCCTTTACATGACCGACGAATACGAAAACGCAGTTTTCAGCCGTGACAACGGCATTTATCATTTTTCAAAATACTCGCCTGAAGAGGCACTTGCCCTCAAAACTCGCGAAGTTGAGCAAGAGATGGAAAAAGCGAAAGCAAAAGAGGCGGCGTTGGCGGCTAAGAAGGCTGCTGCCGGAGGAGAAGCCCCCAGGCGTGAGAGACCTGTCAGTGCTTAGTTTAACCCACCAGATTCAATAAAAAGGACACATTTTATGTTCGGAAACCTGTTTAAGAAAAAACGCTATCTGTTTGAAGACGAAGGCGTCATGGTCGTGGATATGGATCAGACCGCCGGCCGCTATTATGATGAAGCAATGAAGAAGCTTGAAGTCGAGTCCTATCAGGGCGATGAAATGGTGGTCAATATGGGGCCCCAGCATCCAAGTACACACGGGGTGCTGCGATTGGAATTGGTTCTGGATGGTGAAGTAGTTAAAAAAACAACGCCGCATATCGGCTATTTGCACAGAAATTTTGAGAAACATGCTGAGAATATTCCCTACAATGAAGTCATCCCGTTTTGCGATCGCATCGATTATATCTCGTCAATGAATCAGGATATGGCCTATGCTCTGGCCGTTGAAAAACTTATCGGGTTGACCGAGCTGCCGGAGAAAGTCGAATACATGCGCGTGCTCTGTTGCGAGCTCAATCGGATTGCCAGCCATTTGATAGCCGTCGGAACTTTCGGATTGGATGTTGGTGCGATTACTCCGTTTCTTTGGGCTTTTAGAGATCGTGAGAAGATACTCGATTTGCTGGAGTGGCTCACCGGAGCGCGCATGTTGTACAACTACATCTGGGTTGGCGGTCTGGCCCGGGAAATGCCAGATGGCTGGGACGCCAAGGTGAAAGAGTTCGTCGATTATTTTGGACCCAAAATGGATGAGTTTAACAAGCTGCTCACGAAGAACCATATTTTCATTGAGCGCACCGCTGATGTTGGTGTGCTTCCTGAAGATATGGCTGTTAGCTACGGTTGCACGGGCCCGGTTTTGAGAGGTTCCGGAGTTAAGTGGGATCTGCGCAAAGATGAGCCGTATTCTTACTACGATAAATTTGAATTTGATGTGCCTGTTGGCGAAGGAAAGTTTGGCCCGCTTGGGTCGGTTTTGGACCGTTATCTGGTTCGAATTGAAGAAATGAATCAATCGGTTAAGATTATCAGACAAGCCCTTGATGGCCTGCAGCAACATAAAGATCAGGATGTAAAATCGGCTATTCCCCGGCGCATCAGGCCTGCCGATGGAGCGGAGGCTTATGTGCGCAGCGAGACTCCGCGGGGCGAATTGGGGTACCTCATTCGAAGCGACGGCACCGATGTTCCCAGCCGGGTGAAAGCACGTTCTCCATGTTTCAGCAATATTAGCGTCATCGACGATATCTCCCGGGGCGGCATGATTGCCGATTTGGTTATCATTATTGGCAGTCTCGATATCGTCCTCGGGTGTATTGATCGGTAAATGTAAGTTTTCAATTAAGACATTAGCGCTGGTCCGGCAAAACCTGACCGGCGTTTTGTGTGTCTAATCAAAATTCGCATGGAATCGTTATGCAAATTCAGCAGATAGTTCTCACGGTTTTAATTCTGGCATCGGTGGGGTTTTTCATCTGGAGTGTGCTGCGAATTTTTCGTTTTGTAAGTCTTGGTAAGCCGTCTTATGATCCTGTCGATAATTTTGGCTGGCGGATCGGCTCGCTTTTAAAAGACTTTTTTGGGCAAATGTCGGTTGTTCGCGAACCCTCTGGCTGGGGGCACTTCTTCATATTTTGGGGATTTCTGGTTTTGGGCATGGCCACCGTTGAAATGTTTGTCCGCGGCTATAATCCGGATTTTAACTGGGGGATCTTATTAGGTCACTCATTTGAATCAGTTTTAAATACTGTGTTCGATTTTTTCGGGTTTGCGGTCATGGTAGCCATTATTATCGGGCTCATTCGCGGGTTTATTATAAAACCTGACCGCCTGAGTAAATTGAGAGGTTACTTAGGGGGCAAACTGGATGCACTTTTAATTCTCGGCATGATTCTGACCCTGATGGTCTCCATGTTTTTCACGCACGGATACATCATCAAAACCGAAGGAGCACTCGCTGGCTTTACTCCCGTTTCTGACTTTTTCGCTCAATTCGTCAGCGGAAGCCGCGACGGAATTTTACCTTTTGGTTATTATGTTGCCTGGTGGATTCATAATTTGGTAATTTTGAGCTTTATCGCTTATATTCCGCATTCCAAGCACGTTCACCTCATCGGCGCTGGGCCAAATATTTTTTTGCGACGAAGAAATGACGATCGAAAGCGGGGTGTGCTCAAAAAGATCGATTTTGAAGAGGTGGACTTTGAAGCTGAGGACACAACGTTAGGCGTCAGCAAGATTGAGGATTTTACCTGGCCGCAGCTTTTGGATTTATATGCCTGCACCGAGTGCGGCCGTTGTCAGGACAATTG
>JADFPY010000406.1 GCA_022562085.1 candidate division KSB1 bacterium
GATTCCGCAAATCACCCCCCTGGCAGTCGGGACAGATGGATTGCCGCTGCCGCCTAAATGCCCGGGAATACATGTCGTGAACCTCGTACTCGAAAAGATATTAGCCATGTCGTCCACGTTCGTCCCCACATCTTCAGCAGTGACGTAACAGCCCCGAATTGAAGTCAGTAAATCGCCATATTCTTTGTAAATCGAGGCTCGAATTTCCGGGTTGCTTTTTTCTATTTCGGGATTATGCGCGATAACGCCTTTGCCGCCACCCCACCAAAGACCGGCAAGTGCATTTTTACGGGTCATCCCTTTTGACAACCGCAAGCCATCTCTCAAATAATCCTCCATTGTCGGGTATTGCCAGTAGCGTACGCCGCCGGCTCCTTGTCCGCGGCAAGTTCGGTGGACAAAAGCTCCCTGCAGCGTATCGTGGTTTTTAGTGATGTGAAAAAACAGACCCTCGTGCTGCATAAAATCCCGCCATCATTTTGGATAAACTCAGCAATCGGCTGCAACTGCTCGTGTGACGCGATGACCGTCTTGGATTCTGGGTTATAAACAAAAAAGAAGCAGCTGATTTGCTGATCGAGAAGGTAATTTATGAATTCTTGTGGGTGTAGCTTTAGAAGCTTGTTCATCTTTCTTAATTGATCAAAGAAATTAAATCTGCGGATTGTAAAGTACAAATATGAACACTAAATTTCAACTGAAAGGAATTTAGGAAAAGTATCCGTTTTTACTATAGATTGCACGCAAACGAAGGTGTTTTATTTTTTGATTGTAATCTGAAAGAAATTTTGCTATCTTTTATTAATTAAATTAGACTTCTGCAAAACAGCTTAATTTGTCATTTCGAGCGATAGCTAAAAATCTATGAAATCAATAATATGCATAAAAAGATTGAATTTGACACAAAACGTCGCTTTTTGCAGAAGTCTTATCATCAATTAAAAATGGAGGGACTTCATGAAAAAATTATATTTTTTAATCTTCTTAATCTTGCTCGCTTTGGGCGCCAGCTTTGCGGTCGTGCAACAAGATTTTTCCAATGTCGAAATTAAAACGGAGAAAGTCGCGGGGAATATTTATATGCTGCAGGGCCGGGGCGGCAACATCGGTATTTCTGTTGGCGAGGACGGCGTTTTAATGGTCGATGATCAATATGCGCCACTGTCGGATAAAATTAAAACCGCGATCAAAGACTTAGGCGGTGACAGCCCAAAATTCATTCTCAACACCCATTGGCATGGCGATCACACGGGTGGGAACGCGGTGTTTGGTGGAGAAGGCACCCTTATCTCCCATACAAATGTGCTTAACCGATTGTCGACCCCACAAGAACTTTTCGGAAGGACAATTGAGCCAAGCCCAAAAGAAGCCTTGCCAATTATCACTTTCGATGTTTCTTTGTCGCTCCATTTTAACGGTGAAGAAATAAAAGCCATGCACTATCCAAATGGACATACCGACGGCGATGCAGTCATTTATTTCAAAGGTGCAAATGTCGTGCACATGGGCGACGATTTTTTCTCGGGCCGGTTTCCATTTGTCGATTTGGGCAGCGGCGGCAGCGTGCAGGGGCTTACCGCAAATATCCAAAAAGTGGTTGATTGGCTTCCGGCGGATGTAAAAATTATTCCGGGACACGGGCCGCTCTCAACCCTCGATGACTTGAAAGCATATCATGGTATGCTGGTCGAAACCTCCGACTTCGTTCGCAACCAATTGGCTGAAGGCAAAAATTTAGATGAAATCAAAAGCGCCGGGTTGCCGTCAAAATGGGATGCTTGGGGAACCGGCTTTATCAAAACCGATAGATGGATCGAAATCATTTACAACAGCTACTCAAAAGAAAGTTCTTCAAAATAGCAACTTCTTTTACTCTTTAGGAAAAAGACAAACCCTGAAACCATCGCGTTTTGGGGTTTCTTTTTATAAGCAAAAATCGTTGAATCTCAATTGTGGGTTTCACATTTTGAAATGAAATAGGTCTGTTAATCAGGAATGTGAATGGAAACCCATCTTGATATTCCTATTTTCATTGCCGGTTTTCTGGTAATCGCCCTGGCTTGAAGAATTCTTGACGTTAACCGCCAATAAGTTGTCCAAAAGATTAAATGAAAAGCCCGATATTCTTTTCAAATTATTAGTCAACAGAGAGAAAGCAGGCAGCACGGCCATAAGTCCTGGTATAGCAATTCCTCATATCATTCTCGACGGCAAACATACTGCCAACATCCTGCTTGCCCGATGCAACGAAGGCATCAATTTTTCAGAGAAGGCGCCGATGGTCAATGCCGTTTTTGCTCTTGTAGGAAGCAAGGATGAGCATAACTGTTGCGCGCCTTGTCAACCATTGCCGAGATCGTTCAAGAGCATCATTTTGAAAAAAGGTGGTTAAGAGCAAAAAATGAAAGGGCTTTGCGCAACGCGGTTCTCATGGGGAAGAAAAGCCGGCACAAATAGACATAAGCACCCTGCATCACGGTGCATTAGACGAGTATATTCCCACTTCTACTATTTATCACACTTGACAAAAACAGCTTTAATTCGTATCATTCAAGGAAATAAAGCCGGTATAAAAGATGCAATGCTACAACTGTCAAACCACGATTGAGCTTGAAAGGAAGCCGGGCCGCAACGACACCTGCCCTAAATGCACCTCCTACCTGCACTGCTGCCTTAACTGTCGATTTCA
Organism: candidate division KSB1 bacterium; assembly: GCA_022562085.1. Taxonomy (NCBI): domain Bacteria; kingdom Pseudomonadati; species Candidatus Zhuqueibacterota bacterium. The sequence goes on from JADFPY010000406.1 coordinate 2,690, forward strand.
TGATCCCGCCGCCCACAACCAGTGCCGCGAGCCGCAAGCGGACTGGGTCAAAGAAAAAGAGATGGCCAATTTTTGCGATTACTTTGAGGCCGTGAGGGAAGTGACGTCCGGGCCTTCAAAAAAAGATGAAGCGCTGAAGAAACTGGACGATTTATTTAAGAAGAAATAAGTCACTAAGATCGCACGAATCCTCTCTAAAGACTATGCATCCGCAGGTCTGTGGCCATCAGAAATCTGATACATCCTCAAAATTTTGATGCCTATCATTCCTTAAGAACTAAGCACGTAAGTATTTATTTTTTTAAAGTCTATATTAAAACTTTTCACTTCCGGATTTTTTGGCAAAGTTTTTGCATTTTTCATTTACACTAAATTGGAACCAAATCTAAAGAAACTTCATTACATTCTTAAAACCCAATCTTGAGTTACTTATCATCAAAACTAACTTTTTCAACCTAAAGGAGGAGGTGTGCCATGATAAAGAATGGATTAGCTTTATTTACTATTTTGCTCAATGTCTTTTTGCATTTTGATCTTATTCTCGCTTGTACCTGTGCGCCCCCAGGCACCCCAACTGAAGAACTGCAGAAAAGCGATGCGGTCTTTATTGGAAGCGTGATCGATTTGACCCCTGTAAACAGGGACCAAAGCGGGATGTTTCTTTTTCACAAAATAAAATTCGAAGTGAAATCATCCTGGAAAGGTGTCGATTTAGGGGAGGTTACTGTAACCACGGCTGCACAATCCGGGATGTGCGGGTTTCCTTTTGAACAAGGCTCGACTTATCTGGTCTATGCTTTTGCTCAAGGGGATTCTCTTTTAACTAATATTTGTACGAGAACCAGAAGCTTATCTCAAGCAAAAGAAGATTTGGATGAGCTTGGCAAACCATTAGTGACTGCTGTCGAAGAGGGCGTGCCAGGAACGACTATCCCTCAAACTTCGTACCTTCGACAAAACTACCCAAATCCATTTAATCCTGCAACTCGTATTTCATATTTTACTCCAACCTCAAGCTATGTTGAATTGAAAGTTTATGATCTACT
>JADFPY010000407.1 GCA_022562085.1 candidate division KSB1 bacterium
GCCGTGGAGGAGAAATGAATTATTCTAATTGACTTTCTATCTTTTATAGTTTATCCTTTCAAAGTATAAACTTTTTAAGTTTTTGGAAAATAGAATGCGTGCAACAGCTAAAGAGTTAAGATTTAACACAAAGGAACTACTTGATACAGTGTCACGAGGTGAGGAAGTAATCATCACCTACCGCGGTAAACCTTGCGCAAAACTCGTCCCAATAGGTAATGAACAGAGTAATAAATCGGCTGGAGATGAATTGTTTGGCATTTGGCAAGATAATGATGCTGTAAAAAACGTTGAGGATTACGTTCAAAACTTAAGACAGGGCAGAGTTAAGAATGCTGGTTAATACTGATGTCTTAATCTGGTATATGAGGGGTAATAAAAAAGCCAAACAGGTCATTGAAGGTTTAATAAAATCTTTGACGATCCTGGTTTTCACCGCGAGTCCACTTTTCTCTCAAAACTCCGATATAAATAGCTATCCCATCGATCCGGAATTGGGTTTTTCGACCGGACCGGCAATCGGTGAAAAAGTTCCTGATTTTAGTTTACTCGATCAATTCGGTGAACTCAGAAGTCTAAAAGACCTGCTGGGCAAGAATGGCGCCGTTCTAAACCTTTATCGCAGCGCAGATTGGTGACCATTTTGTCGAAGGCAACTCGTTGAGTTCCAGGAAAAGTCGGCGCAGTTTCGTAACAAAGGCCTGAATGTGCTTGCCATAAGCTACGATCCCGTCAGTGTTTTGAAAGCTTTCTCCGACAAATACCAGATCACCTATCCCCTTCTTGCAGATGAAGGCAGTGAGGTCATCAAGAGTTTTGGTATATTCAATACTGAAGTCGATTCCGGCAGCCGTGGATTCGGCATCCCGCACCCGGGAATTTATGTGATTGATGAAAATCTGAGAGTTGTTGATAAACATTTCGAGCAATCTTATCGAGCGCGGCCAACTGCTGAGAATGTCCTCGTCACCATGTTGAAGAAGAAGCAAGACTCTAATGTTCACATTTTTGAGAAGAGTTATTTGATTGGCAGCATAGCGATTAGCGATACGGTTGCCTACCGCTCTCAGCTGCTTTCTGTTCAGGTCGACATCGATTTAAAGGATGGATTCCATCTTTATGGAAAGCCGATTCCGGAGGGATTCATCCCATTGGATATCGAATTTGAATCCAGTCCGAATTTTGAAGTGGATGAATTTAAATATCCTGAAACCAAAACGTTTAAAATAGAATCTCTGCAGGAAACCTTCCATATTTTACCTGACAGAATTAGTGTAAAGACTTTTCTTCGCATAAAAAACCGGCCTGAAGCGGGCAACCATACTATAAAAGCGACGATTACATTCCAGGCTTGCAACGATCGAGTCTGTATGATCCCGGAAAAACTCAAGTTTGATTTTCCACTAAGAATCTCCATCCAGCGGTTATAGAGTTAATGTATACCTCACAGAAATTCCCCCCTTGAGGGGGGATAAAAGGGGGGTGTTGGCAACGACCAATTTAACCGAGTTCAAATGAAAATAAATTCGGCGCCATTCGCTGGGGAATTATTTTTTACCTAATTATTTCAACCATCATTCATATTGAAAAAATATGATTTCCCTGAAGAATGAACAAGAGGAATTACTGCGGTTGAGCGCAGTGCCCGGTATCGGGCCCAACAAAATGCGCGCCTTAGTTGGACACTTTCGCTCTGTAAGAAAAGTATCAAAAGCTCCCCTTGGTGAGCTGTGCAAAGTAGCGGGAATCGATCAAAAAATCGCGGAAGACATCAGGACGTTTGATGGAAAACAATTTGCCAGAGAACAGGTAGAGAAACTTGAAAGCACCGGGGCGCGACTCGTCACTTTTTGGGATGAGGATTACCCTAAGCGATTAAAAGAGATTTATGATCCCCCGGTATTCTTATTCGTCAAAGGTGATTTTGCCGCAGAGGACAGGTATTCAATTGCCATTGTGGGAACGCGTCTCCCCAGTAACTATGGCAAACGGATCGCTGAAAAATTAACCTCCGGGTTATCCAGAAAGGGGCTCACGATTGTCAGTGGTCTCGCTTACGGAGTCGATACCCTGGCACATCGTCACGCGCTGCAAAACGGCAGCCGGACAATCGCAGTCCTGGGTTCCGGTGTGGATGTCATTTATCCGAATGAAAACAGAGCGCTTGCAAAAAAGATTGCATCGAATGGGGTTTTGTTGTCGGAGTTTCCATTAGGCACCGGCCCGGATAGAACCAACTTCCCGCGCCGAAACCGAATCATTTGCGGACTGAGTTTGGGCATTGTGGTGATTGAAGCCGGAATCAAAAGCGGGGCGCTGATCACCGCTTCCATGGCTTTAGACCAAAACCGCGAAGTCTTTGCGGTTCCCGGAAACATTGACAGTGCAAAAAGCTTTGGCACAAACGAGCTGATTAAGCAGGGAGCAAAAGTGGTAACTTCAGTTGAAGATATTCTGGATGAACTTCAGCCGCAGTTGGCTCCGATGCTCAGGAAAGACGCACCGACCCGCGAAGTCAGTTCATTAACGGAGGCTGAGAAAGCTCTTTTTGACATCCTGACAAATGAGCCCAGACACATCGATGAAATCGCCTCGAGTACGGGACAAAGTACATCCCGGGTCTTGTCGACCCTGCTATCTCTTGAGCTGAAAGATCTGGTTAAGCAGCACGCGGGGAAGTTGTTTGTGAGATTGTAGTCCCACCTCGAAGTCTTAACTAAATTACTTAACGGAATTTTTTTCATGAGTAAATCCAGAACGGTGAGACGCACAAAGTAAATTCCACTCGCGATTCCGGCGCTGTTGAACAGCATACGATTGATCTTGTCCGCCTTAAATCCATAGAAGAATTACAAAAACTTAAGTTGAAATCGGAAATAGAAAAAAATAATGGAGAAAGTAATTCACCTTAATTTGACCGCGTCATTTGAACATTTTTAATAAGCCTAATTTTGGGCTCACCTTAAAAAAATAATTTAGTCTCAAGAATTATTAGTGATTTTTCCCAAAATCGAAGAAAATTTTCAAATTAGTTTATTTCAGCAAAATCCCTTTACGCGTTGCCGTGAAATTCTATAGAAGTGACTTTGTCCAAGATACAGAAAAATTTGGCCATGCTCATTGCCCCTTTTTGTCTCTCTTTATGCTAAGAACCTCTCTCTGAAAGTTCTCTATAATTTGAAAAAAGCGACCAGAGAACCAAAAGATTGCTTCGCTGAGAGGCACTCGCAAAGACAGTATTTTGTAACCACTAATCAATATTCATCACCAAACCCGAACACCGGTTTGCGGCGTATCCAGCGGCCTTTGGTGAAATCCGGGAAGGCTTTCGGCTCACCCCCTTCGGCAATGGATTGTTCCGACAACGGTGTAATCACACTCCAGGCGGCAGCATCGTAAACATCCAGCGGCGGTGGCGCCTTTCTTTTGACCGATTCCACAAAAGCATTCAGGACATAAAAGTCCATGCCGCCGTGCCCGGAACCTTCCGCCTCTTTGCTGAATCGCTTCCACAACGGGTGGTCGAACTCCTCGAGGTAAGGCTCGGATGGCTCCCACTTATGCGGCTCAGGACTCCGCCCCTCGATGTAAATTTGATCTCCATCCTTCATCCAGATGCCTTTGGTTCCCTGCACCCGGTACCCAAGTGAGTACGGCCGCGGCAGGTTGGTGTCGTGCGGTTTCGCCGTTGGCACAGGAAATAACGGTGGTGACGATATCTCCAAAC
>JADFPY010000408.1 GCA_022562085.1 candidate division KSB1 bacterium
GCGAAGTCCCAGTCGAGACGTAGTAACTGACAAGTAATTTTCTGCCATACTCGATAAATTTGTCCCCGAATGTTTCTATCGGGGAAGCATTCGAGCACAAGCACTCGATAAAAACATTCGAGCACAAGCTTTTTGGCAGAATTTGAAATCACAAATATCAAATCCTAAATAACAAGTAATTTCCAAAAACCAATTTTCAAATTTTAAAACAAATCACTGAATGTTATGGTTTTATTGGACATTGGGATTTGGTATTTGAGTTTTATCCCCGACTAAAACATTCGGGGACAAGCTTGTAATTTGTAGCTTGTTTTTTGGGATTTGCGGCTTGTCCGCGTTAAGTGTTATGCGGGTTTGAACAACAATTCTAGCGCATGCAACCCCTCTTGTTTATTTTATGTGATATTGTTGACTTTTTGTTTAGTATTCCTAATTTTAATAATGTAGAGGCGGAGGTGCGAGGTATCCAGCGTTTCCCAGGGATGAAAGTTCTTTAAAATCAGTTTTCGCATTCCCAAGAGCCCACCTGTTCAACCCACCTCTTTTGGTCAATTCCTAAAAAAGCTACGGACTGAAAAGCAACTTTCTCAAAGAGAGCTCGCTGGTCTATGGAGGTATCGCATGATTCAATCAGAAACTGGGAAACGGATAGGTTCTTACCCGGGAAAGAAAGCATAATAAAACTGGCTAAGGTCTTTCAGGTGGAAGAACTCACATTGACTGAACATAAACAAAAAGTAGTTTAGAACTCCAGGACAGTTCTCCAAAGCAAAAACAGAGTCAACCTTGTTGTTTTGAAGATAGTTAGAAGAAAATCTAAGTCGTTTTTTGAAAAGGTATTTATCAATCACGAAGGTGAATATCTTGTTTATCTCCCCTTGAAAGAACGTATTTTTGGGTTTCTTGCCCTTATTTTAATGTGTGTCTTGATTGTTATTATCACCCACCTTATTTTTGGCCAAACCTATCTGCAAACCCCTACAAATGATTTAATTCTTATCGCCGCATATGCTTCACTGTTTTTTTCAAGCATCATGGCTTCAATTCCGATGTTTTTCCGACGATTAAAACAATTTAAAATACATTTCGTGGTATTGAGTTTTGTGGTTTTCATGCCGTTGGGATTTATTTTTGTAGCCGTGGGTGATCTTGATACATTTTACCCGGAAGAGATTCCTAAAAGTATGTATCTGTTGTGGTTTGTCGGTGTTGGAAGCGTCATCATAATTATGCGGATCTATAGCCATCTCTTAAAGACGAATCTGACTCAAAAGATCAATCTGGAAACTGAAATCAACTTGGCAAAAAATATTCAGAATAAGATTTCACCGGTGATTGAAATTGAATTCTGTGATGCGAAATTGTTTGGTAAAGTGGTGCCGGCAGTTGAAGTTGGTGGGGATTTTATCGACGCGTATCATTTATCGGATAAGAGGCTTTTTGTTGCCATTGGCGATGTCTCCGGCCATAATCTCGCAGCAGGCCTGTTAATGGCAATTACCAAAGGTGCACTCCGTTCAGAGTTAACACATTTTCAGAATTTGAAAAATTTGATGACTTCATTAAACCGCATCATTTATGAAAATTCTGAGTCCACAATGTTTATTACTTTTGCCTGTGCACTCTTCGATTTCAAGTCTCATGAAGTGGCAATTGCCAATGCTGGACATTTGCCTGTCCTGAACATAAAAGGCGGCAAAATGTTGGAAGAAAATCCGGCAGGAATCGCATTGGGTCTCACCAAAAGTACCTATTATGAAATCAAAGTTCAGCCACTTGAAAAAGATGACTTCTGGGCATTTTATACCGATGGTATTGTTGAAACGATGTCTCCAGATGGCGATGAATTTGGCGAACAGGCATTTCAAAAATATTTGCTGGAAAACTATAAAATGAACTCACAGCTGAGTTTGTTTGATCGTTTACTTCAGAAAATCGATAATTTTTCTGGCGTTAAGCCGCATCAGGATGATGTGAGTTTTTTAGGAATTGAACTTTAAGTTGACTAGTTTGTTCAATTGACTTCTATTCCAAGCCAAGTAGATTCATTCATAAAAGCGGCGCATTTCAGCTCTGCATTATGGAAACACAATTTCAATGAACCCCAATAGTCAAGAAACGTTTTTGTCTGACCTATGCACGCGTCGAGCCGTCGAAATTGAATTGCAATCCACATACTCACTTGAAACATCCCAAAAGAATTTTGCTGTTGACACGTTGCTCAGCACTCTGCCTCCGAATGCAGATGAATACTATGTACTCTTGGGTAGGGATATTGTCGAGTTATCTCCAACAGGTGGTATTTCAAAATGTTCATTCAGCAGCCGGAGCAAGTTATGTATTTAACTTAAGTTTCGCAGCTATCTAAACCACTGATTTTTTAATCTGACTTACACAGAATTATAATGTAAAACATTGATTAGTAAAGCCTTAGTTCAGCATTCCATTTTACGCACGGAGGTATAGTTATTGTAATTGCTCGACTTCTATTGACCTTTTACCCATGAACGAAAAAGACATGTTTTTTTAAAAAACCACGGATTTTCACGGATTTCTTTTGTCCAACAGCCAAAATCCGTGTTCCATCCGTGGCAATCCGTGACTCAAAGCAATCACACGCAGATCGCAAACCAGTTTGACAAATTGTTTGCAGAAACTTCTACCAAGATAAAAAGATTTAGCGGCGCCACAATAAAGGATAAACGCCAGTTTGTATACGCCATTCTGTTGATGCAGATTAGCCAGTTGTTGAGTCTGGTGGACATGCAGAAAAAGATCTGAAATCGAATGATCCACTGGTAAAGACCTTGGAGAACTTGAGCGCAACGCTGCAGTCGCTTAAGGATGCCAAGGTTGACACTGATCCCAACGGTGTTCTCAAAGAGATGCTGAACACGGCGGCAGAGAGTGCACGCAATAAGACGGTTTATGCTAGGGCGCTCAAGAATGCAATGAACTTCTAATCGGGTAAGGGCGGGTTTCTCTCCCGCCCTCCCCACAACACCCAGCGTGCGGGTCCGCACTGGGCGTTTCATCGCAGGATGATTCAACATCAAATGCGAAAATGTTCTTTCACATTTACAAGGCTGGCGGTTGTCGCCGCGCCGCTCACGACTAAGCCCGGTCGGGCATAAATGCCGCAAGACGAGCGTGACAGTGCTCCTCCTTGACCGCGATGTTCGGCCCTTCACCATGTCTCGGCAATTAAACCGAGCGTTCGGCTACTATGACCTCTGCTGACTTCTGCCTAACTTGAGCGAGCGAGTTACCTCGCAAGCCGCTACGTTGAGTCTGTGGGTGCTATCCAGTTCGTCTCTCATGCCAGCTGATAGCACGCTGACATGCCTGGGCTTGGTATCCCGGAGGCCCTTGCCGGGTCTTACCACAGAAACAAACATCGCATGATAAGCAGATCTCCCCGGATAAGAACATGAACTTTCGCAGCACAACCGCATCATTTACCGTATCCGATGAACCCTGGGCTTTGTTATCATGTGCCAACTTACCCACGGACTCGGCCTTCTATGATGTTTCTGTTCGTCGGCTCACTGCTTTGCTACAGGCTTCCTTCCCACAAAGCCTCGCGGCTTTGCAGTTGCCTTTCGCTAATAGTTGCTGTACTTTAAATAAATACAGGAGTTCACCTATAAGGGACTTACACCCTATTAGTTCATGCCCATGCCGGGCGTACACAAAGCCATCCAGTCGGAGGCTCGTTCCTCGCCC
>JADFPY010000409.1 GCA_022562085.1 candidate division KSB1 bacterium
ACAGAGGTTGCGAATGTAAAAAGTCTTACTTTTCCGGTCAGCTTTCGGATCGAGCCGACCGATAAATCTGTCACCCCAAAGAATTGGCAGACAGAAATATCCGTAAACGCGCTTTTGCGCCGGCACATAGCACTCGAGCTGGTAATTGAAGTCAAATATCTGTTGAACCCGCTTGCGCTGAATAACACAATTGTCAAACGGCGAAAGAAGATGAATATTTTTTGAAGCACGGATTTCCCCAAGCTTTGAAAGATTTTCCTCAGTTGTGTAGTAGATTTGGTTCGAAATTCCGTCAATGTTTACTGTTTGAATATTTCCATTTTCCAGCATTTGCTGCAGGGCTGTTTTGACGTCTTTCTTGATTCCTTTGCGCAAATAGCCGATTTCCCCCTCTGTGACCAGCCCGTGGGCCTGAATCGCCCGGGTAATCAGAAACCAGCAATATTCCTTGGTGGTCGGCAAAGAGGTATCCAAATTAGCGGGTAGAACTCGTTCCGGCAAATCGTAAACCTTGTGAAAATTATTCCGCCGAACAATCATCAGTTTGCCTTCGATGAAGAGTTGTTCGAGCGCCCGCTTGGCCGGTTTCCAATTCCACCAGGGAGCGGCTTGATGATCTTCGGGCGGCTTAAAATCCCTTGCCATCAATGGACCTTCACCCCTAAACCGGTTTAAAACACGTTTCATCATTTTTTTATCCGGTGCATGCCAATGCTTTTCCCCGGCCGCGATGGCGCGCATTTTGTATAAATAGAAGCGGTAGTCTGCAATCGGAAGGTAGGCTTCCGCATGACTCCAATATTCGAAAATTTTCCTGTCTTTGACCTGGAGTTCATCCAGAACCTCGGGATTGAAATTCGGCAATCGCGTCCAGAATGTATGATTGTGGGTACGTTCTATGACTGAGATTGTATCAATTTGCACGTAACCGAGTTGGTCGAGAGCTCGTAAAACGCCACCTTTTCCTTTTCCAAATGGATTTTTTTTTAACAAGCCCTGACTGTGTAAAGCGAGTCTTGCGGCTTCTTTTTTCGAGAGGCGTGTTTTCATTTTGATTTTAATTTTCCAAATAAAAATGCCAGAACCAGGGCCGGGAGCCAAATCCAAAGAAATTCACTTATGATGACTCTTAAGCCCCATTCACTGAAAAAATTTGCTACCCCGATTGGCGAAACCTGGACTGGCTGCCAGGGCAGGAAATACCTCGTGTTGTCAAACGGTGCAAAAAAAGCCACGCCCAAACCGCCGTTGGTCATGGCATCGAAAAAGCCGTGCGAAGCCGTGCAGATGAAAAAATAACCCAAAACCGCAAACCACTTCGAGCTGCGCGGTTCGATGTTCTTAAAAAAAATGAGAGTGACAAGGAAGGCAAAAATCAAAGCAAAAAAAATCGAGTGGGAAAAGCCTCTGTGTCCCCAGAAGTCACCGTAAGAAATTCCAAAAGCAAATGTAATGACATCCAGGTCCGGGAGAACTGAACATAAAATCCCCAGGCTCCAAATTCGCACCGGTGGATTTTGAAATGCAAAAAATCTTGAAAAAGTAAGCGCTGAGAAGGCGTGTGTGAAGAGAGAAGCCATTCGGTCGAGTCCTGAAGCGGCCTAATGGGTCCCGGTTGGGAATAAAAGTTCAGCGTCTCTTTCTTTGGCCGCTTGCCACCAATCTTGGGGAATCACCTGCCAATTGCCGAGCGCTTGCGGATTCACCCTGCCGGTTTTTTCAATCCATTTCATGAGAAAATAGCGCAAATCTTTTTCAGTTGATGAAAGGACCCGTTTTGCGAGCTCGGCTTTTGGAATTTTAGCGCCGGTCAAAAGATGCCCGCCGCCGCCATTGCCGCGATATGAATTAATGGCCACTTTATATTCCTTGTTCAGGTCGAAAGGCGTGCCATCGCTCATCGCAAGAATCATGACTCTGTCTCCTGCAGGCTTTGAGACATCGACCGTGTATTTGATTCCGGCTGCGGAGTCGAAGTTGTAAGACCGTCCCGTGAGTAAATAGGAACTGGACCGGTTTGATTTCACCAGGTTGCCTTGCTCATCTTTCTCGAAATTTAAAAGATGATCATCCGCGCCGGACATCCGGTTGAACCAAAATTTGCAGGAGTATTCAAGAAAATTCTTTACTTCCTGTCCGGTTAATTTCATGGTGTAGAGCAGGTTTTCGTATTTGTAAAGGTTAAACATATCGCGCACGTAAACTTCCCCTTCGTCAATGGCGGCATTAAAAGAAAGCGGCGCTGCGAATGAGATATCCGCCCTGGTTAAATCAAGTTGAATGTTATGAATCAAGTCAACGAAAGCGGAATTACCAAAAATGGCTTCCCGGGTTGAAATGGTTTTACTGAATGTACCGATAGGCCGGGAAACGTATTTCTTAACTTCTTCAAAAGCCTGAGCAAATTTTTGCATAAATTCTTCATCCGGCACAAAATCTTTGACTTCGATGAGCTCTCCCCGAATCTCTTTTTGCCAGGAGTTTGTCGTTTTGTCGAACTCCATTTGAACGGTGGCAACCGCCACATTTCTGGCGTCGCTTTTCGGGCCGAGGATGTAAACATCTTCATCTTCCCCATTTTTTACGGAGAAATTCCATCCCTGGTGATCGTGACCGACAAACACAATATCGAATCCGGCAACCTGTTCGGCGATCAGACGCGAGGCATTTTCATTTTTAGGCGTGTCCGACGTGACGCCGCCATAACTAAAATCAACCCCGGAATGGAACAACCCAAAAAGCAGATCCGGGTTTTCTTTTTCCTGAATGATTTTGACCCACTTTCTGGCCGCTATGATCATGTCCTCAAACTCCATCCCCTGCCAAATTTTTTCAGGAAGCCAGTTAGGAATATTTGGCGTCACCATGCCCAGCACAGCGATTTTCAGGCCGCCTTTGTTTAGAATGGCATAAGGTGGAAAATAAGGCTCCCCGGATGTTGTGTTAATCGAATTGGCGGAAAGCCAGGGGAAATCGAGTTCTTTGATAAATTTATCGTAAACCGGATGGCCGGTCTCGATGTCGTGATTGCCGACCGCCCCGGCGTCGTATCCCATAAAATTCATCACCTCCGCTAGAAGGTGAGTCGTGTTTGGCTTCTCGAAATTGTAATAATAAACCACCGGCTGCCCTTGCAGCAGGTCGCCTGCATCCAGCAAAATGACTTCCTGATCTTTCTGTCTTTCCTGTTTGAGAAAAGTCTGCAGCTGTGCTAAAGAGGTGCTGGACTTTTTGTCGTTGATAAAATCATAAGGAAAAATCGCGCCGTGAATATCACTGGTTTGAATGATTTTCAGGGTGACGGTTTGAGCAAAGGTTAGTTGTACTGCAAATAATAGCGCGAGCAGAAAAAGAAAAACGAAAAGCGAGGAGCGAAGAGGGAAGAGCGACTGAGACGAACCCCTCTTTAAAGTCTCATCTCTCATCGAATTCATGTGCAAGCAAGACATCATAAAAAATACTCCAAGTTTAGGAAATGTTTAACGGATGGATTTAAATTATGTAGATTAGGTTTTATTGTCAACCGATCTTTTTTTGCTTAAAAGTTTGAAGTGCTCTTCACTAAATTCCAGCAGCGATTTTATTTTCAAATCAGCAATATCGTATTTACTCTCGTGCCAAACAGTTTCCTCAGGCATCACAACAGTTTTTAAGTTGGCAGCTTTTGCAGAGAGCAGGCCCTTGTGTGAATCTTCAATAGCAAATGCCTCATC
>JADFPY010000410.1 GCA_022562085.1 candidate division KSB1 bacterium
AAATTTGTGTTTTATTTGGGAATTGTTTATTGTAATTTGTCCTACTCAAATTAGCGTCGTTAGCTCAATTGGCAGAGCAGGGGCCTCTTAAGCCCAAGGTTCGGGGTTCGATTCCCCGACGACGCACCAAGCTAAACTTAATAAAAACAATTACAAGCTCTCCATTTCTGGAGAGCCTTTTTTGTTTGGGTATTCTCAAATTTACCCATGTTTGGACAAAAAATAACGTAACTTTAACGTAACTTTTTCGGCGTGCTTTCGCAGACCAGTCTGGCCTCGGTGGCTCATCTCTTTTTTCCATAAATGACCTACGGATTAGAAGTAATATTTTTTGTGCCTAATGAACATCGCAAAACTGCGATTCAAGGCTAAAGTCACTCATTTCTTTGTATCCATTTGTATGTGTTTTCGGATATTTGGATAGCAAAGTGGTAACATTATGGTAACATGGATTCAATTGTTTTGATGGTTTTATTGAACCTAAAGACTTTTGATGATCTAGCTTTATAGACTATGATATAGCTCTCAAATTTTGAGGGCTTATCTTTCTCTATTCTCAAGTTTACCCTGTTTACCCAAATTTTAACGCAACTTTAACGAAACCGGTTTTTTCCCAAAAAATAAATGCAACATCGAGTCCAAAGGTAACTGCTAATAATCCATAGGACTCTTCACACCCATTCCCCCTCGGTTTAGAACGTGCGTATAAATCATTGTTGTTCGCACGTCTTGGTGACCCAGGAGTTCCTGAACGGTTCTAATATCGTGGCCGTTCTCTAATAAATGAGTTGCGAAACTGTGACGTAGAGTGTGACAGCTTCCAGTTTTCGTAATACAAGCCTTTTCAATTGCATCCTTCATGGCCCTTTGTACAGCTGACTCATGGAAATGATGTCTTCTATGCTCCTTGTCCTCAGGGTCAAAATACCGGGTCGATGCTGGGCAAACGTATTGCCATCGCCATTCTTTATCAGCGTTCGGGTATTTTCGCCTCAAAGCACCTGGCAACCGCACACTGCCGAAGCCTTCAGCAAGGTCTTTCTCATGTAACGATTTGACCCGCTGCAGGTGAGTTTTCAAAGGCGAGATGACTGACTCTGGCATCATTGTTAGTCTGTCTTTTTGACCTTTTCCGCTTCTTACCGTAATTTGGCGACATGCGAAATCCAAATCCTTGACTCGCAATCTCAAGCACTCCATGAGACGCAATCCCGAACCATACATCAAGGCACCCATGAGCCAACATTTGCCGTGTAGATGCAACATCACTTTTTTCACTTCTTCCCTTGTAAATACCACTGGAATTTTTTTAGGCTTTCTTGCTCGCTGAATATTGCCAATCCACCCTATTTCTTTTCTCAGGATCCGCTTATATAGGAATAACAAAGCACTGAGCGCCTGATTTTGCGTTGATGCTGCAACCTTCTGATTAACAACGAGGTATGTGAGAAATTGATTTATTTCTCGTTCTCCCATTTCCTTTGGATGCCGTTTGTTGTGAAACAGGATGTATTTGCGTATCCAATTGATGTAAGTTTTTTCAGTGCGATAGCTGTAATTCTGAGTCCTCAATGAATCTCGCACTACCTCCAGTAATTTTCTTTCACCCATGCAGCCTCCCGAGTTTTTTATTGCATGTTACATTTGGAAAACATATCTTTTAAGGAAATTTAACAAGGATGGAACAAAGCCGATGAGGATTTCACGGTTAGCCTCCACATCTCTCAGCCTCGACTCTACACCAAGTCTCCCCATAGAGTGTTCTTTTGTACACCTAAATACGCATCCTAGCAACTTTTTGCAAGTATTTTTTACTAGTAATAGATTTTTTTTGATTGTTCGTCCGCTTCAGCTTTGCAGGTTTCAGTGGGCACATTATGATGCAGTATAATCCCGGTACTTGAGCGTTATACTGCAAAAATCGCAACGTTTGTCCACTTTTTATAAGCTAAACGATGTTTTTATCAGACATAAATGCCGTGTTATAACATTGCATTTATGAAGGATATTCATAGTTATACGGTAAGAAATTTAGATAATCCAAGGTAATATATTGATCGATCAAACTATATTGCACTACAAAATCCGAAAAAATTAGTGAAGGCGGCATGGGTGTAGTCTACAGGATACCAAATTCAAACGCGAGGTCGCCCTTAACTTTCTGCCACGACAGATTGCCGCCAGCGAAAGATGCAACTATGCTGAGCTCGCGGATCCTGAACCTGAACGTGCAGAACAAATTCATAGATGTCATACCCTAATCCGAAGGAGGAATCATGACAAAATTGACCAACTTGTTTCGAACCACAGCCGCTTTTGCCCTGCTGCTACTCGCCGCACACTCTGGCTGGGCTTCACCCGGCGGCGATGACTGGCCGGCCTGGGGCGGCCCACACGGCAATTTTACCGTAACCCCCGGGGTTATCAAAGGGGAGCAACCGATTGAACTGAAAATAGCCTGGAAGAAGGAGTTGGGTTCCGGGTATTCTGCGGTTTCGGTTCTGGATGGCATGGCCGTTACCATGTTTTCGGACAGCACTTTTGACTACGCCATTGCTCTGGACGTTGAAGACGGCAGCGAGCTCTGGCGTTTCAAAATCGGGCCAACCTTTCCCGGCCGATGGGGCTCCGCCAACGGTCCGATCTCGACCCCGCTGATCTCGCAAAACAAGGTCGTAGGGTTGAGCGCAGGCGGACGCCTGTTTGCTTTGGATCGCAAAACCGGCGAGCTGGTGTGGGACAGCGATCTGGTAGTGGATCACCAGGCGAAAATACCTTTCTATGGCTTTGCCACCTCCCCAATTCTGTACAATAACATCCTTGTGGTCGAAACCGGCGGCGCTGCGCAGAACGCGATTTCGGCCTTCGACCCCAATACCGGGCAGGTGCTGTGGGCTGCCGGTGGCGACACCGTGGAATACCAATCGCCTTATCTGCTGCAAACCAGCGATGGCAGCCAGTTTGTAGGCATTACCAATCGCGCTCTGTACGGACTGCAGCCGGAAACCGGCAAAATTTTGTGGCGCTTTGAGCATGGCGGCACCGGCATTCTCATGGGCGCGGCAAGCGCCAACCTTGTTCCCGTCGAAGGCAATCAATTCTTTTTGAAGAATACGGATCAGGGCGGCATGCTGTTCAAGATTGAATACGCCAACGAAATGTATCAGGTGGACGAAGTCTGGCAAACAAAAGCCATCAAGGGCACTTATGTGATTCCGGTCTATCACGACGGTCACCTGTTCGGGTACAACAGTCGCATCTTCGGCTGCGTGAATGCGGAAACCGGCGAACGGGTGTGGCGTTCGCGCGCCCCGGGTGACGGCTTCCCCATTGTGGTGGACGGGCATCTGGTGGTCATTACCAAAAACGGCAGACTCAGCGTGGCGCCCGCTTCGCCGGAGGGGTACAAACAAATCGCCAGTCTGGACTTGTTCGCCAACCTGGTTTGGACGCCGGCAAGCTTTGCAGGCGGCAGATTGTTTCTGCGCAGCATGACCGAAATCGCCGGCGTCGATATCGTGCCCGCGCAGTCCGTTGCGCAAGCCGTCGCGAACGCCGACGGCATGGTACCGGACTCGAAGTTTGCACAATTTGTAAAGAAAGCAGAACAGGCCATGGATAAGATCGCGCTGGTTGACGAGTTTATGGCTGAGCAAAAGGAATTTCCCCTGATCGAAGGAGAGGATATCGTCCACTTTATTTACCGGGGAGA
>JADFPY010000411.1 GCA_022562085.1 candidate division KSB1 bacterium
GGCAGGCAAGGTTCTTTTTCAACTTATGGAAATTTCCTTAGATTTGTTTGAGCCGTTCCAGGCGACAGCGTTTCTTTGTTTTGGTTTAACCGCTATTTGGTATTTCGTGGCGGTTTTTTTCAAACAAACTCTCCTGCCGCGATGGATGGCTTTTTTAAATACGATTCTTTTACACGCACCCATTGTCGCAGCATATTTTCTAATTCCTTCGCTTGGCAATATTCTCATGCCGGCAGCGATGAACATTGCGCACGTTGTATTTTTTTTTCTGATTACAATTCACACTTGGAATAAATCAGACAGGCTGTGAATTTTTCAATTAAGATTTTTATTCGCTTGACCCACAGCTCTTAACTTGATAGGGAGGAACGCCTATGTCCGCGGAAACACTTTTTGCGATTTGTAACACGCTGGTGCTTCCGGGCTGGTTACTGTTGGTCGTACTGCCGCGCTGGAAATGGACCACAACAGTTATTACTTCCGTCATTATGCCCTTCCTTTTGGGATTGGTTTATTTGTATTTGGTTCTTGTCTATTTTGGTAAGGCGGGCGGCGATTTTGGCTCGCTGGCGGGCGTGGCAGAGCTTTTTCAAAATCCTTATATTTTCCTCGCCGGTTGGCTGCATTATCTTGCCTTCGATTTATTTGTAGGGAGTTGGGAAGTTCGAGATGCGCAGCGTTTGGGGATGAGCCACTGGCTGGTCATTCCCTGTTTAGGTCTGACTTTTATGTTTGGTCCAATTGGACTCGGGCTTTATTTTATAATTCGGTGGACTTTTAAACGAAAGTTATTGATCGAGGGCTCTTAGGTTTCGTGCTGCTGGGAACGAGTTTTGTTTTAGGCGGAATAGTACGGGGGCAAAACTTCCTTTTGGCCTGCTTTACATGCCAGGATTGGATACCTTTACTCTGTACTATTTGCCAGCTCGAGTGCGAGAATGTTTTTTTTGTCACGCACGTAGAGTTTCGTTGAAACCAGGGTAGGAAGAGTCCACGAAACAGACTCTGTCACCTCAGCGGTATCAAGAACCTCCAAAGATGTGGGTGAAATTCGGGCAATACTTAGTTGGCCGCTTTGGTCGAGAAAAATCAGTTTGTTATCGGCATACAGAGATTGCGCCATATGAAATCCGCGTTTTCTCCACACAACTTTTTCCGTTTTCCAATTGAAGGCGGTAAGAAAAGAGACATTGTGCCCGCCGGCAGAACCATAAATGAAGTCGCCGATACGGATCAATGTCCAGCAGGATCCGCGTAGTTTCGAATTGAACCAAATCTGTTTTACGGTCATGTTTTTTTCTTTACGGGTGATTTCAAGCAGCCTTCCTCCGCCTGAGTTAAACTGGCTGGAAACCCAGATGCGGTTCTCATCGCACTTTACGATCGGGGTCAGGTGATTTCCGTTGTTAAACGGAATCTCCCAACGCCAAAGAAATTGACCTGTTGAGGGATCAAGTCCGTTGACCCCTTCAGGCGAAAAATAAATGAACTGGTCTTGTCCGGCAAGATTTTGAATTGAGGCTTGCGCATAGCTTACGCCACCCGGTCTGCTTTTCCACACGGTTGAGCCATCTTTCGGATCGATGGCGATCACGCTGTGGTCGTTGCCCCCAACCTGTACGATAACGGTATTATTGTAGCGAAGGGGACTACCGGAGTAGCCATACTCTTCCGCTCGCTTTCGCCGTCCGAACTCAGCAGGCAGGTCCCGTTTCCAAAGCAGCTTGCCCGAAGCGAGATCGAGGCAATGCACTTGACCGGCGATTCCGATTGAAATAATCCGGTCTTCCACAATCAGCGGTGTTGCATTTGGCCCGGGCCCGAAATGCAATCTCATCTCCGGCCAGAGTTCCCGTGCGTAACTATGTTCCCATATTGTGTTACCTGTTTTGGCGTCAAGTGAAATGATGATTTCATTGTCATCTTTACTGTACATGGTGAAAAGCCGTCCGTCCTTGTAAAGGATCGCTGAGTAGCCTAAGCCTAATGGACGCTTCCATAGATGTTTCGGCCCATCTGCTGGCCACTTTTCTGCAAGGCCTTTCGATTCAATTGTGAAATCACCGTTAGGGCCGCCCCATTGCAGCCAATCCTGCGATCTTGCTTTCTGGCAAAAGAACAGCGTCAAGAAACAAAGAATTGAGGGGGTAAAAAACATTTTAGGTGTCATAATATAATCCTATTAGTATTTAATGTGACTTGCCACAGTAGTTATTTTTTTTTACTTTGTAAATAATATTAATTTTCTCAAGCAACCCTCTTACCATTTCTCATGTCTTACAAATCGAATCTCGAGATTTAAACCGACGGAGACAATTTGCTGCAAGCGGCAAGTAGACTGAATAAAAACAAAAACGTTTTTCACGCGAAAAAGAGCGACGAATCTGCTAACATCGATTTGGAGTTGGTGCAGCGTTGCCGGAAAGGCGAGCGCAAAGCGCAATTCGAGCTCTACCAACTTTATAAAGATCGGGTTTTCAATATTGCTTATCGAATGGCAAACAGTCATCAAGATGCAGAGGATATCACACAAATGGCTTTTGTGAGGGTTTTTAAAAAAATAGATTCCTTTCGCGGCGACTCGGCTTTTTCTTCGTGGGTTTATCGACTCACGGTTAATGTTTGCATTAACCATTTTCGCAAGGAGAAGAAAAGGAAGGAATTGGTTGTGCATGAATTGTCGGAGCAAGCAACAAATCTCAAGACACTTAAAACCGATGAGCCAGGGTCTAAAATGAAACCGTTTCTTGAAAAGGCGATTCGGGCTTTGCCGGCAGGGTACCGCATGATCTTTGTCCTTTACGATATCGAAGGGTATAAACACGAAGAAATCGCTGAGATAATGAACATTTCTGAAGGGACTTCAAAATCTCAGTTACATAAAGCCAGAAGGGAATTAAGGCAATTTCTCGAGCCGTATTTGGCGATGTATCAATCATTGGCGTAGGTAATAATAAGTTAACCCTGACAGGGTTTGGGACACATATATTTCTGGCACAAAGAAACCGCCAAAAACCTGTCAGGGTTTGAAGACAATCATTAGCTTAGGTGAATGAAATGATTTGTAAAGACGTGCAAAAAAATCTTTCCGACTATCTTGAAAAAAGATTGCCGGATTCTCGGCAGACTAGATTTGAAAAGCACCTGAAAGAGTGTCCAAACTGCGGGGCAGAGTTGAAAACACTTAAGATGATCGTTATGGAAGCCTCGTCATTTGAGCGGGTTGTGGCGCCGGATTCCCTTTGGACGCGAATTGAAAGCGAGCTTGAGGTGACCGATGAACCCTTTCCGACACGAGTTTCAAACGCGGTTGCGGAGTTGCGCCAAAGGTTGAACCATCTGTTTAAATTTCGCGTACCCGTGATTCAAATGGCCGGTGTTTTGGCTGTTTTGGTGGTCGGTGTCTTTCTGGGCAGGACATTTTTCTCGACCCGCGAGAATGTTAACTTAGGACAACAGACCGCTGTCCAACAGGCCGAATTAAAGTTGATCAGCCAGCGGACGGAGCACTATTTAGAAAAGTCGACGATTCTGTTTCTCGGAATCGTTAATACCGAATTCCTGCAAGAAGAGAACTCTGACTGGAGTACTGAGAAAAGAGTTGCCCGGAACCTGCTTAAAGAAGCTGCTTTCTTAAAATGCGGACTCTCCCGAACGAAGAACGAAAGGGTCAAACAGTTGGTCGAGGAGCTCGAACTCATTCT
>JADFPY010000412.1 GCA_022562085.1 candidate division KSB1 bacterium
GTTTCTCCGGGTTAAGGCTGTAGTGATTGGCAATTTCCTGAAAATCATCGACGTAGTCCGCATAGTGAGGTACCTGAAATTCCATTTACTTCCTCCTCCAAAAGGTGGCCAGCTGTGGTGAGTTTGGGATACGTTTCTAAGTTACATCAAAAGGTTCGTTTTGCGTAAAACCTGAGAGGAAAAAAGCGAGATGAATTGCCATACATGACAACATAATACTTGGTTCGCTAAAAGTCAATACTCCTTTTTTAGATTTTTCCTAACAAACTAAAGTGAATCAAGGTAATATTCATAACTTTTTAAGGTTGCCGAAATATTCTGTGTACTCATCACCGACGAAATAACTGCAACTCCAAACGCACCGCTCTCGCCACATTCCTTCGCCTTTCCCGGGGTCATTCCACCAACTGCAAAGACCGGTATTGAAACTGACTTTGTTATTTCCTGCAATTTGGTTAGACCCTGTGGATCTCCATAAGTAGCTTTTGAAGGAGTGTGGTAAACGGGCCCAAATAAAACGAAATCGGCGCCTGAATCCTCCGCTTGCTTTGCTTCATCAAGCGAGTGAGTGGAGACGCCTACGAGTTGACTTGCACTAAGATGTTTACGAACAATTTTAACAGGAAGACTTTTAGACGTCAACTGAACGCCGTCAGCGCTGATCGCCCGGGCGATGTCAAATCGATCATTTATCAGCAATTTGACACCGGTTTTTTTGCAAATTTGTTGAATTTCCCGAGCGAGGTTAAAAATAGATTTGGCGGGTAAATCTTTTTCTCTCAATTGAATTGCTTTTACACCGCCCCGGCAGACCGCCCCGATAACTTCAGTTAAAGTTCTCTCTCCGCATAACAGGCGGTTGGTGATCACATACAGACGAAAGTCAACTTTCGGCATGCAGTTTTTCTATTCCTGGATGAATCAATTGGTCCCTTAAGATTGATATCCTTGTTTTTTGGGCAATGATATTTTAAATTCTGCTATAATCCTTTTAATTACAATATCTTGAAGCGGATAGAAAATAAGCGCTTAACTTTTCCCTGATGGGTTGTCTGCGCCGCGTTGGAAATTGAGATTTGGAATTCAGTTGTGATTTGTTTTTTGGGATTTGGGATTTCTCCGGGTTAGGTTCCAACTACTCCCTCCAGAGGACTTGAAGCGGTCGCGTAAAGTTTCTTCTCGATTCGTCCGGCTTCATAAGCTAAACGCCCGGCCTCAACTGCCTGGCGCATCGCTTCAGCCATTTTCACCGGGTCTTTGGCGCCGGCGATTCCGGTATTCATCAACACGCCGTCACAGCCGAGCTCCATCGCGATCGCCGCGTCCGAAGCCGTACCGACGCCGGCATCTACAATCACCGGAATTTTAATTTGTTCTAAAATTATTTTAATGTTGTAAGGATTGCGAATACCCAGACCGGAACCGATCGGTGCGCCTAACGGCATGACGGCTGCACAGCCGATATCTTCTAATTTTTTGCAAACTACCACGTCATCGTTGGTATAGGGAAGGACAGTGAACCCCTGTTTAACCAGCTCTTTGGCTGCCTCTAACAATTGTTCGTTGTCCGGGAACAGTGTCTTTTCGTCGCCGATGACTTCCAGTTTAACCAAAGTTGTATCCAGTGCATCCCGGGCCAATTCGCAGGTCAAAATGGCATCTTTTGCAGTGTAGCAGGCGGCCGTATTCGGCAGCAGATCGATTTTGTTTCTGTCGATGTAGTCCAGCATCGATTCTCCGGAAGTGTCGTTTAAATCGATTCTCCGGATGGCGACGGTGACTAACTGCGTCCCGCTGATTTCATGGGCCTTTTTCATACTTTGAAAGTCCGGATATTTACCGGTCCCCAAGATAAGCCGTGAGCTGTAATTTTTATCGCCTAATTTTAATACTTCAGACATATTTTCCTCATCTGTTTAATTAAAAAAAGTTATCCTCCCGCCGTTGCGCGGATAATTTCGAGTGTATCGCCATCCTTGACCTGGATGTCAGCCAATTTTGTTTTGGCAATGACTTCAGCATTTAGGGCAACTGCAAAACTATGCTCCTGATTGATATTTAGACTTTTTAAGAGCTGCTCTAAAGTCAACGATTTTTCAAGACTGGTTGGTTTGCCGTTAATGAAAACTTGCATAGCTTTTGTTCTAAAAAAAAAGACCGCTATCGGGATTGCGGTCTGCTGATTTTCATTAGACCGTTTCCCTTCGCTGGCTTTATCCAGAGCAGGTTCATAGAGTATATTCTCAGCTCCGTTCTCGATTGAACAGAACACCCCTAACGGTTTTTGTTAAAACAATTTTAAAAGAATATAAACACAATTTCATCTCGATGCAAGAGCGATTTTTAAATTTCTTGTGTGTACGGGAAAAATGTAATATATTAGATAGATTTTATTAAATATCACCGAGGTAATTTATGAAATTTAAAAAACTGGATCTTCATATTTTAATCGAAAAAGAAGACAGTATTTTTTCAGCTCTTTGTTTAGAATTGGATGTCGCAAGCCAAGGCGGTACGCTTAATAAAGCAAAAAAAAACATCCGAGAAGCAATAGAATTATATTTAGAGGATGTCTTGGAATCAGGAGATGAAAAAGAGTTTATACCACGATCTGCCCCTGTGGAAGAGTGGTTGAAATACTTTGAAGTTGCAGCCAAGAATCTGAAGAAGAAAATTTTAGACAAATCAAATACTGCGGGTTTACGCTTACACCAGGCAGTCTATGCACCATAGACTCCTTGCCTTAAAATCTACAGAGGTGCAGAGGATTCTAAAACGAAATGGTTTCAAACTCACCAGAACAAAGGGCAGTCATCAACAGTTTCAAGGAGTCATTGAAGGTCGAAAGAAACGAGTTACAGTAATTGCAAATCAGAAACGGTTCAACCCT
The DNA here is from genome assembly GCA_022562085.1 of candidate division KSB1 bacterium. NCBI lineage: Bacteria > Pseudomonadati > Candidatus Zhuqueibacterota bacterium. Next base: position 2,891 of record JADFPY010000412.1, read on the forward strand.
AAAACAATTGCCTCAATGATTCGTCAATCTGGTCTTTCGGAAGATGACTGGTTAAGTTTGCTCTAAGTAATTATCCACTTATGCCGAACTCTAGCCATTACGATGTCATTATAGTCGGTGCCGGACCTGCAGGCTCCTGTACTGCGAAGTATATAAATCCGAACCGAACGGGGAAAAGAGTTCTGATTCTCGAGGGGAAAAAACGGGTCGGCGTTCCGATGCAATGCGGCGAAGCCATCCCGACTTACGATGAGCTCCTCACCATTTTCCCGGAAGCGGACTGTGCCGAGCTCTACGATCTTCCTGAAGACATTTATGCCGGCAGCATCGAAGGCCTGAAATTAAAGGCGCCTTCCGGCAGGTCCTACGTAGCTGATTTAAAAGGGCAAATGTTTGACCGCGAAAAACTCGATCAGCATCTTTTTGACCGGGCACTTGAAAATGGCGTAGAATACCGGCTCGGCGCTCGGGTGAAACACATTTCCGGAAACAGGGTTAAGACGGCTGATGAAGAATTTACCGCCAAAGTGATCATCGGCGCAGACGGTGTCTATTCGGTGGTTTCAAATTCATTTACGGCCTTTGAACCAAATAAAGATATTTGCCCCTGTTCCCTGGTACTTGCAGAAGGTGATTTTTATGAAGACATTATTGAGCTTTGGTTCGAAAGCCGGTTTCCCGGCGGGTACTTTTGGTTGTTTCCAAAGAATAAAATCGGCGAGGCCAATATCGGTTTGGGCATGCGCGGTGCCAAAAATGTGCGCGGAATGCTTGACCAGGTTTTAAAA
>JADFPY010000413.1 GCA_022562085.1 candidate division KSB1 bacterium
TTTTTCCTTTAAATCAATGAAAAAGTGCGGCTCGTCCCAAAATAGAACATCCGCGCCAATCTCTGCGGCATCTTCGATCCACTGGTAGATAAATTCTCGAAACTTCTCGTTGTTAAAGCACACCGCCGGCGCGATCTCACCGTCAGGGAGAATTTGGCAGGCATCGATATTCTTTAATGCAAAACTACTGTAGGTCTCGCCGCCGAAAACCCGGCCAACACCCCAAGGATCGAGGTAGCATTCCAAGCCGGCGTCTTTCGACATAGAAACCATTTCTCGCAGGGTCTCCTTATAAAACTGCTGATCGTTTTCCGAGAAGGTATGCACGATAAAGTTACAGTTGTGGGTGAGGATTTCTTCTAAATCGCTGATAAAGTGGCGCGGGTTACGATTACCGAAGTAGCTGACGCCGGTTTTGATTGCCTTCTTCATTCAATGAATATACTTCTTGCGGAACAAAAAGACAAGTCGAAACTCAGGGGTGAAGGATTTTGCTTAGCCTAAACGTAAGCAGAGAACTCACCGCTATTTTAATAATATCTCCGGGAATGAAAATCGCAAATCCAACCCAGAGAGCTTTTGAGAAGGGAATGGGCTTGGCGATAATGTACTTCAAATTCAGATAAAGCACGGTTACACCAGGAATAAAAATCACGAGTACTCCGATTGTGGTTACCAGGCAAATTTTTAAAAACGTTGGCGATTTAGTTGTGCCCGGAATATTCCACCCCCAGAGCAGATGGCCAATTGTAAATGCCGCAAGCGGGTAGCCGAGGAGGTACCCAAAAGCAGGCTGGAACACATATCCCGGACCGCCGCCCTGGGAAAAGATCGGTGCACCCAGAAGACCGACAGCTAAATAAATCAGCTGACTCAAAGCGCCAAACTTTGCCCCTAAAAGCGATCCGGAAAGAATGACAAAAAAGGTCTGCAGGGTGATTGGGACATAAGGAAGGGGAATTTTTATAAAGGATCCGGCTGCAGTCAAGGCAGCGAAAAGGCTGGCTAAAATATAGAACTGCAGCCGTTTTGAATTTTTGTCGGATATGTCTGCTGTCAATCTTTAAGCTGCTATGGTCTCGTAAGAAAAGTTGAGCTTTTTAGATGATGAATTAGCATGTTCCACGGTAAAGCTTACAACCTTCCCTTCAGAATCGAGATCCACATACAGGTTTTCATTTAATTCTTTCGTTTGAGCTATATGAGAATCCGACAACTCAACATAAAGCGTGTCCGTGTCCTCAAAATATTTTACTTTCACTTTTTTTCTCCCTTGAAAGATCTATCAAAGAATGCATTGTGAACCGTTTCACCATCTTCAAGCACGACTACTCTCAAATATTTATCCACTTCTTCTATTCTACCCCAAAGCTTCTTTCGACCGTCAGTTTGAATTTCTGTCTGCAATGGCGAATCAAGAACCCTCTGAATCCATTCAATTTTAATATCCTTGCGATCGGGTTGCTGTCTTCTAAAATCAAAATATTTAGTTTTTTTCATAAAGAATTAAAACTTCTCGATATGATACCCATAATAAACATGAAATTCAATCAAATAGTGAGGTTCGTTGTTTGTGGCGGTTCTGCTACCTCAGCAAAACTATTTTCCTAAAGCCAAGAATTGCTGCCAAAACTCCTCTTCAGGTAAAGAGGCGGAAAGTGAAACAAGTTCTTTCTTAATTGGATGCTCAAAACTGAGTTTTCGTGCATGCAAATGAATGCTGGCATCCGGATTTGGCTCGGCATATCCGTACTTGATATCTCCTTTAATGGGGCACCCGGCTGCCGCCAATTGCGCCCTTATTTGGTGAGGTCTGCCTGTTACCGGATGTACTTCAAGTAACCAATGGTTTCTTAAACTCCCCAAAACCTTATAAGATAGTTCCGCCTTCCGGGCCTCTCCTTGCGGCTTATCAAAGGTCGTCGTTTTGTTTTTCGCTGGATTTTTTTTTAGCCAATGAATTAATTTACCTGCCACCTCATTGGGCCTGCGTTTCGTAATAGCCCAATACGTTTTATAAACTTCTCTTCGGCGGAACAACTCATTCATTTTTGTTAGCCCTTTAGATGTTTTTGCCAGTACGACTAAACCACTAACCGGTCTATCTAATCTATGTAACACGCCACAAAAAACATTTCCCGGCTTATTGTACTTTTCCTTTAAATACTGTTTCACAATCTCCGATAATGGCGTATCGCCCGTACTATCTCCTTGTACCAAAACGCCGCTTTTTTTATTGACAACGATTAAATGATTGTCTTCATATTCTACATGGAATTCGTTGGGGGTATTCACCGGATTGCTCTCAAAATTCTTTTTTAAGATTTATTTCCACTTGTATCTCTTTAATAATCTTGTAGGGCATTTTTGATTAATTTTAAGTGATTTGTTTTACCCGCATTGCTTGCTAATTAAATCTTCGGGTACACCAATTGTTGTTTTTATACTCTTTGACCTACATTGTAGGCTGACACATTTGGCACGATACAATGGCAAGTGGACGGACTCCCAGGATGCAGAAAGTAATAGAGAGTTCTGTTTCAAATCCTCTATCTCTAATTGACCGGGGTGCCCCGCCATCCTGAGGGCTGATGCCGGTATTCCCCTGATCGGAAAACTAACCCTCATAGATAAAAATTTTTTCCTCGAAAAACAACGAAAAAGTTATCTTTTTTGCGAAAAAGGCAAAACCCGCCGGGGAGGGAGATGGCGTGGGTAGGGTGCGATTAGCAACCGGTGGATGGACAGTTTTTTAGAAGGGTGCCGAAGTAGAACTCGATGAGAAATTAGTCAATTTACCCTTGAAGTGGTTGAGGAACAAAGAACTCCGAAAATGTTCTGAGCCCCTTTGAAAAAAGGGTTGGATCACCTATTACGATCTAATAGCAATCCAGAGTTATTGTATGATGTAATTCCTGATATGTACGGTCTTTAGAAGCCTTGTCACGGATAGTTCCAGGACGTTCGGACTTATCAGCCAAGAGGGAACTTTTCTTATCTAAGATAAAATCTTCGGAAGAATATAAACCAATTCTTAAGGAGTATATTCCCCTTTCTCAGCACTTCTCGCTGACTCAAAATATTCACTCCATTTAAATCGAAAACATATCCACCATTGTTGATGGGAGGCTGTTTGACATGGGAAGGCTGACATCAATGATTAGTCTTTTACTCTTGTAATTATGATGAAAATTCATATTCCTATTGCATATTATGTAAGACTTTCTTTATATTTTATCAAACCTCTTACACACCGGCGGTTTAATTTGTTTAGGCGGTGATTGGCAGTTTATTTCTATAGTTCGGCGAAAAAAACATGACTATGAAAGATAGGTTTTGGCAAATTGTAGCAGCTCTTTTTTCTGGCGTTGTAGCTGTGGCAATGGCTATGCTGGCGTCTTATTTGAGTCAGAGATCGGACGCAAAGGAATTTACCGCAGAAGTAATATCAAGTGGTAAACTCCTTAATGAAGAACTTCTTTCTACTTCTGAGGATTTTAGATTAATCTACCAAGGAAAAGATATACCCAACGTTGCAGTTTCAAATATAAGAATGACAAATAGCGGTAGAAAACCAATACGTACTGATGATATAGAAGTCCCGATTAGCATCGGTCTCAATAGTACGGAAATAATTTCATCGAGAGTGATTTCTTCTGCTCC
>JADFPY010000414.1 GCA_022562085.1 candidate division KSB1 bacterium
CCACCAAGAAAAGCGGCATGGGATTGGGGTTGGCGATTGTGAAAAGAATCATCGAAGAGCACGGGGGCAGCATTTCCATTGAAAGTATCGAAGGGAAGGGGACTACTTTTGAAATTGAGCTTCCAGTAAAAAATGAAAAGTCATTGGGTCATTAGCTACGCGTTATTTAAAAACTTGGTCATTGGTTATTTGGTCATTTGTCTACGACGTCATTAAGGTCATTCAATTGGGGAGGGTTGGGTATGAGGTTAGAGGAAATTCGGGTTTACAATCTTGCTTTGGATTTGGCAGAGAAAGTTTGGGAAAGTGTAAGTAAATGGAATTATTTTGCAAAGGATACTATTGGGAAACAATTAATCAGAGCTGCGGATTCAGTTGCAGCGAATATAAGTGAAGGTTATGGAAGATATTATTACAAAGAGAATAAGCAATTTTGTTATTACAGTCGTGGTTCACTTTATGAAACCAAAACGTGGTTAGAGAAAGCTCATAATCGAAATTTGATTGAGGATGAAACCTTTAGCGTTTTTTTAAAAGATATTGAAACAATTGGCATCAAATTAAATAACTACATCAACTCAATTGGGAATAAACCAACAACAAATGACGCCGTAGGGCAAATGACTCAATGACTGTTCTTTTAATGACAGCAAAGCCAAAATGACTCAATGACTTTTAAAATGACACGAAGTTTAAATAACCTCAAGTCAACCGAACCTATAAACTAAATAGAAATAATTATGTCAGCCCCTAACATATTAATCGTAGATGATGAAAAAAATATCCGGCGCTCAGTCGCGATGATCTGCTCGGGAGAGGGTTACGAAACCAAAACCGCCGCCGATTCTGAAGAGGCTCTGAAAATGTTGGATGCGGGCGGCATCGACCTGGCTCTTCTTGATATCGCCATGCCCGGTATGGATGGGCTCTCGCTGTTGAAAGAAATCAAAAAAAAATCTCCCGAAACCACGGCGATCATGATATCCGGGAATGCGACCCTTCAGAACGCCATTACGGCGACAAAAGAAGGCGCATTCGATTTTATCGAAAAACCCATCACCAAAGAGAAGCTTCTCATTTCGATAAACAATGCGCTGCAGAGTAGTACACTGCAAAAAGAAAATATCGAGCTCAAGAAGCAGCTTACCGGCAAATTCGAGATGGTTGGGGAAAGTCGCGCTATGAAGGAAATTTTGGAGCAGATTTCAAAAGTGGCTCCTACCAATGGCCGGGTAATGATTACCGGCGAAAGCGGTACCGGCAAAGAATTGATCGCCCGGGCCATTCATGAAAACAGCCTGCGAAAAAATAGCGCATTCATCAAAGTCAACTGCGCTGCTATTCCCGAGGAGCTGATTGAAAGCGAGCTTTTCGGGAGTGAAAAAGGCGCTTACACTGGCGCCCACCAAACCCGCGAAGGCAAATTTAGCCTCGCTGATGGCGGCACTTTGCTCCTCGATGAAGTCGGCGACATGAGTCTGAATGCGCAGGCAAAAGTACTCCGCGTTCTCCAGGAGGGTGAGTTCGAAAAAGTTGGCGGGCACAAGACTCAAAAGGTCGATGTGCGTGTGCTGGCTGCCACCAATAAAGATCTTGAAAAAGAAGCTCAGGCAGATCGGTTTCGAGATGACCTCTATTTTCGATTGAATGTAGTCCCCATCAATTCTCCGCCGCTGAGGCGAAGAAAAGACGACATCCCAATTTTGGTGCAAAGCTTCATCGAGAGTTATGCCGGCGAAAACGGCGTCCGGAAAAAAGAAGTCAGCTCAGAAGCAATGGAAGTTTTGCGCGGCTACGATTGGCCCGGAAATATCCGTGAGATCAAAAACATGATCGAGCGTTTGATGATTATGTGCAGTTCCGACATTATTGATGTTGCTGATCTTCCGGACAATATCCAATCGCCCACCTCAAAAACTGCTTTTAATATGGAATCGGGAATGACTTTAAAAGAGGTCAAAGAAAATGTGGAGCGGGAATTTATCATCTCGACCCTGAAAAAGAATGGCTGGAACGTCAGCCAGACTGCCAAAGACCTCGACGTCGACCGGACGAATTTGCACAAGAAGATTAAGTATTATGGATTGTCAATTAAGAATTACGAGTTATGAATTACAAATTTCTGCCATTCTTAATTCATAATTTGTCATTCGTAATTGGTTATATGTTCGAGTTCGACTGACACCCATCCACGTTGATACACGCCCCACTTACCCAGCTTGCTCGCTCTGAAGCAAGAAAAACCACAGTATCTGCAATCTCTTCAGGCTTGCCAAAACGACCAAACGGCAGCTCGGTTTTGATAAATGCTGCGATTTTTTCCGGGTCGGCCTGCTGCTTTTTATCCCAACTGCCGCCCGGGAACATGGTTGAACCAGGTGCAACCGAGAGGACACGAATGTTATCCGGAGCAAATTCGTTTGCCATGGTTTTTGAGAGGCTAATCATGGCAGCCTTTCCGGCGTTGTAAGTAATGTGCCCGCCGCTTTCCCGGCCATAAATTGATGAGATATTGATGATGACACCGCCTCCTTGCTCTTTCATAGAGGGGATAACCAGTTGGCTCATGCGCGCGGCATTGACTGCATTGAAATCGAGCATTTCAACCCATTCTTCATCTGAGATTTCCAGGGTGGGCGTCTTTTTGCTGCCACCGACATTGTTCACCAGCACATCGATGCGGCCATATTTGTCCAGAGTTGCTTTCACAAAAGCTTTCGCCTCTCCACCGTTGGTGACGTCGGTAGGTTTTGCAAACACTTCTGCACCGGGTGACTTGATTTCTTCTGCAGCAGACTCCAGTGTTTCCGGCGTTCTGCCGCAAATGCTCAGTTTCGCGCCTTCTTTTGCAAATCCAAGCGCGATGGCCTTGCCGATGCCGCGGCTGGCGCCGGTGACGACGACGACTTTGTTTTTGAGGTTGAGGTTCATCTTTACCTTCTTTCAATCTACTCTGAGTTTGTGAACGATTATCATTTAAAGGTTACCCAATTCCTTTATTTTTTCTGCACTAAAATCCTCCCACTCTTTTCGTTCAGTTTCGATTTTTTCGGGAGTTCTTTTTAGCTTATATCCTTTTGAAGTCAAAATTCTGGAGATTATGAGCGACAAATGTGAATAAATGTCAACAACAAAAAGCATTACCCTACCAATCATGTTTTGATCTGGAGATAAAGTGTCAAAGAATCCCGTCTTGATAAATGTGGTCTCTTTGTTACTTTTGAAATCCATTGATAAGGTAGTTTGCATAAAACCTGCATGACTACTGTTTTCTGACAAGATTCCCCAAACTCTTTCAATATAATCTTTCTCTATAGATTCCATAAATTTTGAGTAATCATGTTTTTTTCTATCATAACTGAAAACCTTTCTAAACTCCTGTTTTGCCTGTTTCTGTTGTTCTTTGCCCTTATTTAGTTGATAGCTTCTCCAAATTTCTAAATGCTTCTTATAATTTGTCTGAATTACTGCCATTTGCATTGCCGCTTCCAACCCTACTCGGGCAACAGCTTCGCCAAAAAAAACATGCGCTTTCATAATCAGAAGTATGGCCGTTACAAAGGCATTTCCACAAAGCTGAGTCAACATCAAATATTCCTTTGGTTCAGCAATATCAACAATATTTTCCGTGGAAACAGCTTCTCTTATTCGTATTGC
>JADFPY010000415.1 GCA_022562085.1 candidate division KSB1 bacterium
GCCATCTCTACCGTCAGAAGCAGGCACAGGGTGAAATCTTTTGGGTAGATGAGGAAGTGAAGTCATGAAGCTACACAATCCACCGCCGCCCACTTATGCTTTTGGGTATAAAACACCGCCCCAACCCGGGAACGAGATCAATGGTTTAGGCATGAAGGAAAAGGTTCGAGCCAGGCATGTTTTCCACGATCCAGGCGGTGGCAGGTTGCCCTGGCATGGATTAGATGAGTTTTTCAGCTACATCAGTATTTGGGGAATTGTCAAACACATCCTCGCAAACGTTTGGCAGCTCCGTCGCCAGGACGGTCCGGTGAATCGGAACCGACGAGAAGTTAACGACCCGGAAGCGATGGCCGCTGAAATCAAAGCCAAAGCGAAGGAGCTCGGCGCGGAATTGGTTGGCATTACCCACATGATCGACGAGGCTGTTTATGAAGGCCGCGAGATTCCCTTCAAATATGCGATTTGCATTGGGTTGTCCATGGACCGGGAAGAGATGAGCGAGGTTCCGCATGAACGCGCCGGAGTTGAGGTGATGCGGGCTTACCGGGTAATCTCGCGCATCGCCATTGAGCTTGGTGAAGCCATCCGGGCAATGGGCTGGCCGGCTAAAGCCTACGGCAATCCCAACAGCACGGACATTCTGCACATCCCGTTGGCCATTAATGCAGGTCTGGGCCAGCTTGGCAAACATGGCTCCATGATCAGCAAAGAATTTGGCTCTAATTTTCGGCTGGCGGCAGTGGCCACCGACCTGCCGCTGGCCACGGATGAACCGGTTGACCTGGCAGTCGATGATGTTTGTGTGAACTGCAAACGTTGTGTGCTCGATTGCCCGCCGGATGCTATTTTTAATGAGAAGCAAGTGGTGCGCGGCGAACAGAAGTGGTATGTCGATTTTGACAAATGTATTCCTTATTTTGTAAAAACCTTCGGCTGTGCCATTTGTATCGAAGTCTGCCCCTGGAGCGAGCCCGGCCGGGGCGAGTGGTTGTTTGATAAGATGATGGCCCGGCGAAAGAATGCCACAGAGACACAGAGAACTCAGAGTCTTTGATATAAAAGAAAGCTGCTATGAGTGAAAGCAAAAACTATAGACTAAAGCAAAAGTGAATGGGAGGTACAAATGAAGTTTAAAAGAATCTTTCTTCTTCTTTTTCTAGCATCATGTGTATTTGCTCAAAATCCACAGCAAACCTGGCAACAATACAAAACCCCGGAAGAAGCAGGTTGGTCTTCGGGAAAATTACAGATTGCAAAAGCATACTATGACAGCCTGGATGCGGCTGCTTTCATGGCTATCTATGACGGCAATGTGCTCGTTTCATGGGGTGAGGTGTCGAGGCGTTTTATGTGTCACTCAATCCGAAAAAGCTTTTTGAGTGGGCTCTATGGAGTTTATGTCGCCGAAGGCAAAATCGATCTCGATAAAACGCTGGCAGATTTAAACATCGATGATAAGGATAAGCTTACGGACGTGGAAAAACAGGCAAAAGTCCGGGACTTGCTCAAAGCCCGTTCGGGGGTTTATCATTCTGCCGCCTACGAAACTGCCGGTATGAAGAGAAGACGTCCAAAGCGTGACAGCCATCCACCGAACACATTCTGGTACTATAACAACTGGGACTTCAATACTGCAGGGGCAATTTTCGAAAAAGAAACCGGGACGGATATTTTTGTTGCCTTTAAAAACCGCATTGCTGATCCGCTACAAATGCAAGATTACCGCGTTAGCGATGGCTATCATCATCTGGAAGCGCATAACTCGATCTACCCCGCATACCCGTTCAGGATGTCTGCTCAGGACATGGCCCGTTACGGGTTATTATTCCTGCGCGCGGGTCGCTGGAATGACGAACAGATTATCTCTAAAGAATGGATAAAGGAGAGTACAACATCTTACTCCGAGGCAAGTGAAGGCGGATACGGATACATGTGGTGGATCGAAGGTCCGGTAAAGGCGCCTGGAATGTATTTTGCTCTCGGCGCTGGTGGGCATGTCATCGGAGTGGTTCAAGAAGAAAATCTTGTTATTATCATGCGCGTGAACACCTATGTGGGAGATCGGGTGCGCACCTCCGAAACTCTGGAACTGGTCGCTAAAATTCGCGCTGCAAAGATATCGGAGCCAAACCCGAACCCGGAACTGGTCGCGTTAGAAGTGCCTTCGAAATCGATGAGTTTTGTCGACCTGGACGATAGGACTTTGGATATGTATGTCAGAGAATATGAGTTTAATAACCAGACTATGAGCGTTAAAAAATCTGGACATGGGTTGCTTGTAGACGTGCCATCTTCAGGTAAATTTGCAATTTCCCCACTATCAAGAACGAAATTTTTTGTAGAGGATAGTGAGCGATTTCTGATTTTCGAATTGGATGAATCCGGTAAACCAAATCGTCTGACTCTACATTCTAGCAACTCCATTGCAGATCTGTATCAAACAATCGCCGATAAAGGCATCGCTGCTGCGGTTAAGCAATACCATGCGATGAGCAATTCCCAGTCGCATTTTTTTAGCGAATCAGAGCTAAATAGATTAGGTTATCAACTGCTTGGAGTCAATAGAGTGACCGACGCCATTGAAATTTTCAAATTAAATGTCAAGGCCTATACCGGCGCCTTCAACACATACGACAGCCTTGGCGAAGCATACATGATCAATAAACAATATGAGCTTGCGACTAAGAATTTCAAGAAGTCCTTGGAATTAAGCCCCAATAATGTTAACGCAGAGGAAATGCTCAAAAAAATGAATGAAAAAGTGTCGACGAAATCGCAATGACACTTTCATTCTAGGACTTCTAGTGTATTGATTCATAATTTCCTTTACCAACCCTGACAGGGTTTTGGAAACGCATGTTTCAGGCATAAAAACAGTAAGAAATCCCTGTCAGGGTTAAGTTAATTCGTTCAAATAAAGGTCATGATAGCTTCAAACCTAAAAATGATAAGCGTCTTAAGAGAAACTGCCCGCCGTCTTACGGGCGGCGCCGAATACAATTGGAGCCACCAGGGCAATTGCAACTGCGGTCATTTGGTGCAAACGGTCACCAAGCTTTCCAAAGCAGAAATTCACGCCCGGGCGCTGGAAAAGGCCGGGGATTGGGGAGAAAAAGTCATCGATTATTGTCCCACCAGCAATTATCCAATCGACCACATCATAACAGCCATGCTGGAAATGGGATTTACCCGGGATGATTTAGTCCGCCTTGAGCGGCTTTCCGCACCAGACATTCTGGACAGAATTCCCCATGAGCGCAAACCGCTCAAACACAATTGCCGCGAAGATGTAATTTTGTACATGAATACCTGGGCGGATTTATTAGAAGAAAAGTTACTGGATGAGATTGAATTGCCTCGTTTTGATTTTAAACAGCGAAGGACACTGAAATACGCTGAAAAAATGATTTAGTACCCGTTGTTGTCATGCCCGAGATCTTTTAGTCGGGCATCCAAAAATCTGGATGCCTGCTAAAAACATGTTGGCATGACATTTCCTTACTTTTAATGTTAAAAAAATAATAAATGGCCAAACGCACCGCCGTCAGCATCGTCCTCACCCGCGATCCGGATTCAACTGAAATCTATCTGGTTGAACGCAATCCCAAATTAAAATTCTTCGGCGGCTTTTACGCCTG
>JADFPY010000416.1:0-426 GCA_022562085.1 candidate division KSB1 bacterium
AAAATCCGAGCTGCTTAATTTGTAGATCTTAAGTCCGGGCTCCAAGCGCCACCGCCACTCAAGAAAATAGTTGCAGCTACTCCTATTAAGCCGTTGTGCTCGTTCTATTATTTTTTCCCATTTGGAGTACATTGACTGTGTCAACCTTTCAAGTCGTATTGAAGCGTTCCAAATTGGCGAAAGGCCTCAACTCCGCCATGTGCTTTAATCGCCTCATCAAGTTGTGCTTGTAAATTAGATGAAGCGATACAGAAAAATACAAGGACTGCCAATAAATGTAATGTGACTTGGAAAATTTTTGTTCTTTTCATGATTGTCTCCTTCCTTTTAATTTAGTATTGTCAAAAGTTTTTGATTTAATATAGGTATAACTTTAAAATCTTTAGTAGGTTATGTGCGTTCTGTAGTCTTCCTTCGGTTTTGTTG
>JADFPY010000416.1:436-3591 GCA_022562085.1 candidate division KSB1 bacterium
CTTCCTTTAATTTTTGCTCGTTGAATATTTGGTTTTAGAAACACTATTTGATTTCAGCAATAACGACTCATAGTTCCTCCCTGTTCGATTAAGCTAAATTAATGCAGTTTGTAAAACCATTTGCGACAGCATATTTTGTTAAAGATCGAGCCAACATTTTCCGGCCGCGATTCAGCCGGGACATCACGGTGCCAAGGGGACAGTCAAGCGCTTCAGCAATCTCCTTGTACCTGAGGCTGTAAACATCACATAGGATTACGACAATGCGATATTCGTCGGCCAGCCTATCCAGGGCTGCTGCAATCGTGTCGTCAAAGAGCTCCTCATAATTTTCAATGAATTCGAATCCAGGGTTTCCAGCAAGCTCACTTTTGTTCTCCTGTGTTAACATTGCACAAATCTGGTCGAAATCCACTCTTTCCGGAATTTTTTTTTTGATTCGATACTCCGTGTTAAAGTTGTTGGCGAGGATGCGAAACATCCAGGCCTGAAAATTGGTGCCGGGTTCAAACCGATGAAAGAAACGAACCGCCTTCAAGTAAGTATTCTGAACGAGATCTTCCGCATCAAGTTGGTTTCTGGTCATTCTGAGTGCGGTGCTATAAAGGCGACCCATCGAGGGTAGCGCCAGGGATTCGAATTCCTGCATTTGGTTTCCTTTTGCAGCGGATAGTTGCAAAAAATTTCTCATTTGAAATATCCCTCCTCAATTAGTCTGTTCGACCGAAACACTTTCCATCGAACCCGGACTTTTTGTAAGTCTCAATGAATAGGTATCGCACCGTAGCCATTGGGCGGGAATGACTTAGAGCAGGGAACCAAAGAAAGTATCGAGCCATTTGGCAAAATTAACATAACAATCAAACAGCTGCCCACAAATGAACTAATGGGTTTTTCATCATATCATACATGTGGGGGTGCCGAACATATAGCACATTTTCCTGCTCCCTCAGGATTCGAAGAACATTGGGCACAATTCCCACACGACTTTTTACGAGAGGTCCGCTTTCTTTCGTATACGAAATTGATGCTGCAATCTGAATGTCACTCATCCGTAAACCTGGCTGACGATAATCCGGAACCTGAATCTCTTTCTCAAAGGTCACAGCCTTTCGGGTTTCCAAATCTTCTACAAATATTCGTAAAACATATTCGCCAGGCTTGACTGGCGAAGTGAATTCGATCAACCGATCTAGTCGTAGGCGATCAATCTCCTTAAAGGTTTTAACCTTAATGGAATCGATAACACTCTGATTGAATAGCTGCTGCCCTGAATAATCATACATTTCCCGAGTCAGTTTGTAACTCGCGAAAAACCCATCCCGGAATTTAACAAATATCAAATGTTTTGTCGATACCTGGCAGAATATTTTTAACAAAGTCTTTTCGTGCTCGTCAGATCTAAAGGTCAGAAAATCAACGGCAAATGTTATATTGCCGGAACCGCCGCCGGGGAAAACCTCCTGGGGGAAGCCAAAGAAAAACAAAACCAGACTGCAAAAAAACAGAGGGGTCAGTATGATTAGATTCCGTCCGTGCTTTTTCATCATTTTTGATCTTGCTCACTTGTTAATTATCTGACCAACGGGTCGCAGCCAAATTCATTAGCCCCTCTGAGCTGCGACTGGACCATTGGTTTTGGTCTGTCCTTAATAAAAAATGACTCCTTGCGATATTTTTTTAATGCCATTTCTGTGCCAAATGCTGTTAACTAAGAAACAGCATTTCGGGAATTGCTAAGAAGTACCAAAAAAACAATCACTAAGGGCAGGCAGGTAGACTTCAACCGGGAATGAGAAGACTTTTGGAAAAGATCGAGAAGCCTTCAGGATATGATGAGTCTTTTATGATATAAGGATCATATGAGAACGAGTTGCAAGATTGTCTTGTCATTCCAGAATAACAGAAGGCCTGTAAAGCCAGCGGCATATCATCTCGACGAAACGCACGCGCGAATCACCAAAAGATGTCATCTCGAACGAAGCAGGAGATCTGATTACAATTTAGCGACTTTAATTATGGATTCCACAGTTAGTGCCATTGCAGATTCCTCCCTGCGTGGTCGGAATTACATTAGTTTTTAGTTTTATTTATATAGACAATTATTAAAGAGATTGGCTGACATTTCTCAGCAACTCGTTTTCAGAAGAGCTCGATATAAATTCGGAAGGATCATTTTAAACCGTATGCTCGAGGCGGTAATAAAATGCAGGCGGGGTACGATTCAGAAGTTTGGCTGCTTTGCTCTTATTATATTTTGCAAGCTCCAGCGCTTGCTTAAGTAGACTCTTTTCCAATTCCTCTAACCATATTCCACTTTCCGGAAGCCTAATGTCATCAGTTGAGAATTCCGGGGCTGAAACAACTTCCATGAAATTCAAGTGTTCCTTCCTAATTACATTACCATCAGTAAAAAGAACAGCCCTCTCAATCACGTTACGCGGTTCACGAACATTTCCCGGCCACCGATGCTTAATCAGCATTTCTTTTGCACCGCCATCGAGCTTGAATTTTTTTTCGATTGAAGAGCATAGTCATCAATAAAAAAATCTGCAATCAGAGGAATGTCTTCGGGACGTTCTCGCAGCGGAGCAACCCGTATTTTGTAAACATGAAGTCGAAAAAACAAGTCTTCACGAAAGTTGTCCTGCTCAACTAATTGCTTAAGATTCCTGTTTGTGGAAGATGTTAGAAAAGAACACAACCGAATCTGTTGTACGGGAAATCAGGTGGAATACTAGAAGAAAATACTCAGCAGAGGAGAAAATTTCTGTTCACCAGCGGAAGAACTGGGTTTGCGCGCCGGTACTGTGCAGGCAGTTATTGAAGAAGAAGAGATGCTGCTCGGTGGGGATATTATTCTTAAAGTTGGTGGCATAGGATTGGGTGCAAAGTTCACGGGATTGGAGGACATTCGCGGTTATCTCAACAAACTAAAAGACGGTGAAACCTGGACTGTTACCGTACTCAGGGCAGGACAGGTAATTAAGCTTTCCTCGAAAGTAAAACGGGGGGCAATGAATTAGCCACCGAGCCTCGTATAATGATTGTTAAAAATGGTTTGCTTTTTCGCTTCATTTATGCAATCTAAAATTTCACAATTTTTTCACAATGGTTGTCATGTTAGATAATGTTGCCTGATGTAAAAACAAGTA
>JADFPY010000417.1 GCA_022562085.1 candidate division KSB1 bacterium
CTGGTGGTGAGACACCAGGTGTAATCAGTTGTTCCTTTAACTGTTACACAATAACCGAGACGACTTCGTGTCGCCATCTAACTTATAATTGAACCGCTTTAGAATCCGTTTTGAAGTGCCTACATATAGGAACAAGTTGCTACATATAGTAAAAAAAATCAAATGTTCCTACATATAGGCATTCGAGTTTCCTATATATAGCCATTTTTCTGTAATGCGAATGTTCCTATATCTAGCCACTTTTGTTTTCAGGACTCACCAATCGTTCTTCGAGTCCAAGATCCAGAACTTGACCGTACGGGAGTTCCCAGACTCTCGCCCGGCGATTCCATCTGCCGCCAGCCGCACGCACTAGCTTGCCTATTCTGGCTTCGCCGTAAGCGACCGTGATCTGCACAATCTTGTTCCTCGGTGGTTTTCTTGTTGAATGCCCAATGACTTTTGCTTCCTCAATAAGCTCAACGGTTTTGAACCGCATTTTCCGGCTAGCATCGTACCGATAACGCACGCACACCAGTCGCTCGCCGTATTTGCCCGTCAACCCCTTCGTCCCTTTTTCCCCGGGAACCAGGGTCTTAACCACCTTCATCCACCACACCACACTTTATTAAAGTTTATCTGAAGGACTTGTCACACCAAATCCACCCTTTTTCAACACATGCGTATACACCATAGTTGTGTTCACATTGTTATGACCCAGAAGCTCCTGCACGGTGCGAATATCCTGGCCATCCCGTAGCAGGTGCGTCGCAAACGAATGGCGAAAAGTGTGACAGCTAGCGTGTTTGGTAATACCAGCCTTCTTTTTTGCTTCCTTGACTACTTTTTGCAAGACGCTTGAATGGAGATGGTATCTCTGTTTCAAGCCGTTGCGAGGGTCTACTGATAGAGTCCGGCTCGGAAAGATATATTGCCATCCCAATTCTCTATTTGCATTACGGTACTTTCTCTCAAGGGCAAATGGCAGGGAGACCTTTCCAAAACCGGTTTTCAAATCTCTCTCATGAAGCTTTCTTACGTTTACTATTTGTTTTTGCAGCGGTTCTTTTAATATCTCCGGTAAAATCGTAACCCGGTCTTTATTGCCTTTAGAGCTTCGAATTGTGATTTCTCGATAGTCGAAGTCAATATCCTTCACCCTCAGCCGCAGACATTCTTTCAGCCTTAATCCCGCGCCATACAGTAGGTTCACCATAATCCATTTTGTGCCCGATAGCTGAGACATTATTTTTCTAACCTCATTTGGTGAAAATACAACTGGTAGTCGCTTACCCTTTTTTGCCCAGGTAATATCCAAGTCGCCTATTTCAATTTTCAGGACTTGTTTATATAAGAAGAGGATAGCGCAAAGTGCTTGGTTTTGAGTTGAGGATGCGACTCTTTTATTCACGGCTAAGTGTGAAATATACCGGCCGATTTCAGGTTCACCCATGTTGTTTGGGTGACGTTTATTGTGAAACAGGACGTACTTTCTTATCCAGTGAATATAAGTTTTTTCCGTGGAGTAGCTGTAGTGCATGGTACGAATAGCGATGCGAACGCGCTCAAGAAGTTTTGGCTGCTTTGAACCGTTTTGGGATGCCATGGTCATTCCTTCGACTCCCGTTATTTGACTCAGATGCAAAATTGCTAGCAACCGGGGAGACACGGTCACGAGCCCATCAAGACCCGCGACCGCGGTTGAAGTTCCTGAGTTAAAACGAACTTCCATTAGACGAACTCATAATCCATAATGAGCCCTCAATTGTTAAAGATAGTTAAAAACTGATATGAAGTCAAGAGTTTGTTGGAGAATTTTCCAAATTAGAGAGCACAAGTTGCGCTTTGAAATGCCGACTTGAGTTTCGTTAAAGTTGCGTTAAAATTTGAGTAAACATGGGTAAATTTGAGAATACAAAGAAAGAAAAAAACCCTCAAAAAATGAGAGCGTTTTCTGCTATTTCTATTGAAATTAGCCTTGTACGCCAGGAGGGACTCGAACCCACAACCTTTGGCTCCGGAGGCCAACGCTCTATTCTCGGAACTAATAAATTGGTTATTAAAGTCTCTATACCTTGCATGTTAGCCCTACTCTGATCAGCGTAATTCGGTGAAGGTTAAAATCAACCCCCAAAAAGTGGGTGCAATTTCCTCCTTGTATAACCGAAGCAACGTTAGGGAAGTTCAGTCACTGTGGTATAGTCTAAAAGCAAGTGCCCAACTCTTTCTTGAGCTTGAAACGAGTTACCAGCCGCTCTGGTGATTCAAAGCTCCAGTTGCTTTCGCCTCGTGGATGAAGCCCTTCTTTCATCCTCACCGGTGCTGAGATGTTGGGCGGGAATTTGAGGACGGTCGAGCAGCTTTCATAAGTTTCCTCCAGAACTCTCGATCGAAGAACTGGTAATCTGCCTTGCCATCCTTGAACACAGCACTGGCGCCAAGTCGCGTAATGACAATGTTCAAGCTCGGGACGACGTACACCCTGCGGTCACCGTCGCCACGTGCTGCGACTAAGTCATTTGGTGCTGTCGGAATGAAGGAGCCCGGCCTAAGGTTA
Source organism: candidate division KSB1 bacterium (assembly GCA_022562085.1). Classification (NCBI taxonomy): domain Bacteria; kingdom Pseudomonadati; species Candidatus Zhuqueibacterota bacterium. The sequence continues at coordinate 2,537 of JADFPY010000417.1, forward strand.
TTTTGATGCACATCCATCCAGTCGTCTTGGCCGTTCACCCAGAAAAGAAAGCCGAAAGCTGGGTTCATCGATTGTGATGACCTAAGTGTTTCCCGCAGGTAGCTCTCACTGACAATCACGTCACCATCCCAGGCACCTTCTGCCAAAATCAGTAGTCCCAGGCGGGCCAGATCTCGGGTGGATGATACGAACCCATAAGAGTTTTTCGATTTGCCCGCTCGAGTCACCCAACGGCTATCCTTCATCCCTATCTTGACGGTCAACCACTCGGACGTATAATCGCTCAGCTCGACCCTACTCACCTTCGTCAATACTTCAATCAGATGCTTGTAGGCACTGGTGCTGTAAAGCCAGCGCTCTCCTGCTGGGGCTTCGTACTCCAAGCCCCTTGTGAGCCCGCTCGTCATGGACAGAAGGTGGCGCAAGGTAACGTGTTCTTCAAACTCCCGGGGTGCCTCCGACCAAGTAGCATCAAGGATCCACTAAATAGATAAACTGTATATAGATAAACTTTAATTAAATAAACAAAGGAAATAGATAAACCATCGCCTGACAGCGATGATTTTCCTGAGAAGTTTTTGAATAATGAAATTCCACAAGAACCCCACCTGAAAGGTGGGGCTACTTCCAAAGTCATTCGATGACTCTTAGACTTGGCGGGTGGTCACACAGTGACCCCCTGACAGTGAAATGAAAAAGGGGGGCATTTATGAGAAAAGATGTTTTGGTTCACAATGTTGTGATGGATATTTCTGATGAATTTCAAAAAAGATTACAGAAAAAGACTGGATGGGGAAAGAATCAGGTCTTTGAAGAATTTAAGAGTTACGATTGTCTTGATTTAACAGTTGAGTAGAAACCAACCATGTGGTAGAAAATAATACAGAATTGATATAAATTTCTTCGACTGATAGGATGAAAAAAAATGGTATGGAATTTACAATTTGTTTCATTCCCGAAACCTTAGTCAATAATCTCAAAAATCTATTGGAGAAAACCTATGAAATTGCATCTTTGGAAATCTTCTCTATTAATCATCA
>JADFPY010000418.1 GCA_022562085.1 candidate division KSB1 bacterium
TGGAAGCTCCTCAATAACTTCTTCAACAAGTTGTTCGAAGTTTTCTATTGACTCGCACTTAGGTTGCGTGTTTAATTGTCTTGATTAAACTACTACCTCAGGTAGTGGTCCTTTTGAAGATGGTTATACCGTTTGATTCATTGTTAGATTAGTACTCATTGGTGTAAGAAACTTCCATTCATCCTCTCCAAAGTTCTATTGAGTCACTGTCTTAGGCATCCATGACTCCCTTTTGCTTGGCACTTGATCTTTGCAAAAGTCTACTATTTTTGCCAGTAGATCGTCCATTTCATTTGACTTTACCAGAACAGCTTCGGCCATTTTAGACAGATCGTCGTATAGTTCTTTATCCGGCACAGTGAGGATTAAGGGAATATCCCCATATTTCTCACGCAGGACTGAAAGCGCCTTCTTCTCGATTATCTTTTTGGGATGGAGGTCCCAAACTATCAGGTCTGGCCGAAGCCCGTCCAGCACTTGAAGGCCATCCACAATACCAGGTTTAGCGATGGCCCGAAAGCCCGCCTGACGCAGCGCCGACTTGCAGGCGTCACGAAATTGAGGTTCTGGCTCAATAATTAGAACGGTTGGCATGATCTGAGCTCCAAACCAAAGAGTTATTTTGTCGCCATGACCTTCTGAAACCCTATGGGGTGGGTGCTTTTTTAAGTTTCGTGCAGAGCAGTTGCGAAGTCAGGAAATTGGTGGATTTGGGGAAGGTTTTCGGGGTTCCGGATCTGAGTATCTGCTCTGCTCGAAAAGTCTTTTTTGTTTCTGAGCGAGCAGTCTAAAAATTTTATTGTTTGAGGGTGAGGGTGAGTTGAAGGGAATAAAACTTTTAGTCTGGGAGCGTTTCAGGGGTTAGGTGTTAGGGAGTTGTGGTAGAAAAGGTTACGGAAGACGATCCCCGTCCCGACTTTCCTTTGGTATTTATAATGATGAAATCGGGAAGGAAGCGTCTGGAGTCCGTGGAAGACCCGCACCCCGACTTTCCTACAAAAATATAATAATCAAGTCGGAGGAGGAGGCTGAAACGGTCCGAAAACAAGAATAATCTTACTTTGGCTACTTAGGTATAGGTATATCTCAGCTAAAAGGGAAACCAGGTTAGATGTTATTCCTCAAACGCCAAAATTTTTAAGCCATCCAGCAAAGCTGCCACTCTCTCAAACGCATCCCGCTGTAGCAGGTCTCTGTCCTCGGCATCATCGATCTCTTCAAAAGTGGTCACCCACACCGGCCCCGGGGAGTTGATTTTTTCGAATCTCTTGCGAATTTTACTCAGGCCTTCTTTAACCAATTTGTTTTTTGAATGACTCTTGAAAATTTTTGTCAGGGCCGGAATTCCGCCCGGATAGTTCTTAAGGATAAAGTAAATGTCATAAGCATGTTTTTCTTTGTAGGTTTCCCAAAGAGCCATTCCTTTCATCACCAGAAAGGGTACAACATTGGCAATCCTTATGGTCACTTCATCTTCGGAACCGTCGGGTAATTGACCCTTTATTTTGACCTTCGTATAATCCTTAAAAACCAGATCGGCGCCCCTGGCTTTTCTGGCAAGTACATCCTGAACCCGTTGGGTTCGGTGACTGCGACCGGTTCCGCCGTATTCGCCTGAAAGCAAGTCCACCTGAACTTTAATCTCTCTGCCAGAGGTTGTTTTGATATTTCGATAAAAAATAAAGGGCTGTACACCTTGCTCGTACGCTCTTTCTTTCAGGCGCTGTAATATTGTGGCGTAAGTGGCTGAAGAGATTTTTTGAAAGTCCAGAGCCAAATCAATATCGAGGCTGCCCGTATGTTCAGCCTTCTTATCACCAATAAGGAAATACGGGACCCAACCTCCAATCACAACAATGTGGTTGCAAAATTCACCCAGTACATTCATGACCTCGAGCATCACCGAGAAACAAGCGTCTACTGCTTCCTTATTATAATCCAGTCGGGTTACCATTGTTTTCGCAATCTCTCATTTAAGATAAAATCGGCCGCCTCTTCACCGCGTTCCTTGTAACTCTTCAAATCCAGATAAAGCTGGATATCTGAAACAACCTTCTCACCGTTGATTTTCTGACAGCCATAAAATACGCCCTCGTCATACGGCTCGAGGAAAACCACATTGGCTCCCGAAGAAACGGTTTTCAGATCAAGCTCTCGCGCCACATCTTCAATATTTTTTTCGATGTAGGCAAATATCCGATTCGAACGCAAAAAAGGTGCCACGCGCGCTGCCCCGGACGTGAGAGCAAACGCGTATCGGATGTCACTTTGACCTAAGAAATCGGTGAGGCGTTTCTCAAAATCCTGTTGGTTGTCCAGCGCATAAAAGGAAAGTGTTTTGTTCTTCCGATAACTATAATTTTCAGACCAGTTATTTAACAGCACTTCCGGGGCACGCAATTGAAATTTTGCGTCCTCTGTTTCCTCAATCCACTCGAACTCCAATAAACGTTTTTTAATGTTGGAGGTTTGTCCCAGACTCAGTTTAGCTTCCCGGGCCAGTTCTATGACTTGCCATGACTTCTTCGGGTTCTGCAGGAGTACTCGCAAAGCGCGGGTAGATTTAGGCGAAAACAGAGATTTAAGCGGTCGTGTCGCCGGATATGGATTGGGTCTGCCCTCGATCTGAATGTAGACACCATTGAATTGAAACCGGCAGTTTCCTGCCAGGTCTAAGTAGCCCAGGCCCTCTTTTATGCAGATGTTTTTGGATTCATCGGATAGAAAAGTTGCACCGATAACGCCATAGACATTCTTTTCCTTCGGAAGAATTTCTTTCAATTGGCTTGCGGCCATCCGCACATAACGTGGCTGGCCTACGGATTTTACTTCAACAAACACCGTGAACAGCTTGCCGGTCTTTGTCTTCACTCGCATGACAAGGTCTGGTTGAGAATCTCGTTCGCCCGCTTGATTGAGGACAGCATCTTTAACTGTTTCAACGATGCTCAGAAAACCAGTTTCGTTAAAGATTTGTTGTGAGAGGTTCTGTATTTTACTTATGATTTCAGTTTGGCTCAGCATGGTTTCACTCATTCATCATATTTCAGCGTTTGCTGAAAATATAGAAAATAATGAAACAAAAATCAAGATGTTTCATTAAATAGCGAGCCGCAGTTGCGAGCGATAGACGAAGTTTTCGCAGAACGTCGATACTGTTTCAAGTATCTTATGCGAAGCAAAACTTTTGGAGAACTAAAAAGCTCTTTCGCGAGTATCTGCGCCTCGCGGCCACAGGGGGTGTGAGGGCTTTCGCCGAACGAGTGCGACGATGTATTATTTTAACCATATCAGTGAGGGCGATAGCAAGTGGCGGGGGCAATTGCTATTTTCTTGCATTAATTATCCGCCGCTGGCTGAAGAAACTGATTGAAATCATTGCCCATGCCTATTTCTTAGGAGAAGGGGTCATGTATCTGCTTCAGGAAGCGATTCATGCGGTTTATAAGGCATCTGGCGTCTACAAAGGCACCAACAAGACATTTCCGACTTTTGTAGATGTGCTCGACTGGCTGGAGAATCATCCCGTCAAAGGACGAAAGAGCCTGTGGATGGACTCTGCTCT
>JADFPY010000419.1 GCA_022562085.1 candidate division KSB1 bacterium
ATATCCTGGTCTGCTTCTTAGCCTATGTGCTCTGGAAATGTTTAGCACAAATGTGCAAAAACAGTGGCCTGGGCAACGAACCAAGAAAAATCATTAACGAAATCAAAAGAATCAAATTGACCGATGTCATCTTGCCAACAAAAAAAGGCGTAGAAATCAAACTGCACTGTGTTGCAAAACCGGATGAACATCAACGGATTCTGTTGCAACATCTCGGATTAACCTTACCCTCAAGATTGACTAAAAATCACAAAATGTAGTGAAGACTTTAGATGATTTTTTCTGTAAATATTAAACTTACACCGCGAACTGTCGAAGTTGGGCTAATAGCCAAACGCGTATTTTAGGATTCAGCAGAAGTGGTCTGAAATGGAAATATGGGTAGACGCAGACGCATGCCCTGCCGTGATCAAGAATATTTTATTTAGAGCGGCAAAGCGCACCCGAGTACAACTCACGCTGGTAGCTAATCAGCCCCTGCGCATCCCACAGTCGCCCTGGATTAAGATGCTTCAGGTAGCAGCTGGTTTTGATATCGCTGACAATGAGATCGTTAAAAGGCTAAACGTCGGTGATCTTGTCATCACAGGTGATATTCCTTTGGCGGCCGAGGTGATTGAAAAAGGAGGTTATGCTCTCAATCCCCGTGGCGAATTGTATTCAGCTGACAATATTAGAGGGCGTCTGAATATGAGAGATTTTATGGATACTCTACGAGCTAGCGGCATAGATACAGGGGGTCCGCCGGCCCTAAGCCAGGGCGATCGGAATTCTTTTGCGAACCACCTGGACAAATTATTAACCAGGCTTGCAGGAAATGCCTAACGGCTGCAAAAAATAAAACTAGCCTTGAGTCGTACCCCACCGCAAAAGCAAAATACTAAGTCAAAACCGCCTTCTCCAAATCCCTTGCCACTTTTAAAAAAATCATATAGCAGTTTGGGAAAATGGTTCTTCAGCTAAAAAAATGATATTATGAGACAACAAAGTCATTCGGCAGCATGGAAAATCATAATGTAACAGAAGAAAATCGCGTTGCTGCCTTAGATTGCCATTTGTTACCCTCGTATTTTCATTTTGCCGGCTTACAAATTTATTTTGTCACCTTACAGCATCCCTTTTCGGCTGTTTGCAAGATGTGCAGCTCCATGATAGCGCCCAATCTTACACGCAGCAACTGCTCTTATTTCGGATATTATACAGTTAGCTTTTTGATCATTAATCAAGTTTTCCATTGATTGTCAATGAAAAAATTGTATTCTTTGGATGTTATTCAGAAACTATAGAAAACATATGTTAGACTAAACGAGGGATAGAGATGGTAACGGTTTATTTTGTTCAGCATGGAATTGCTCATCCAAAGGATGTTGATGAAAAACGAGCTTTATCGGAAGCTGGCTCTAGCGAAGTTTGCAAAGTTGTGGCGTATTTGAAGAATCATGAAGTATGTATAGTAAAGATATTTCACAGTGGTAAATTACGCGCTCGTCAAACGGCAGAGATATTCGCTCAACAACTAGGAGTGAGTACCATTTGTGAAATTGGCGGGATGAATCCAAACGATAATGCAAGTCAGTTAATCGAACAAATAGTTGAGAGTAATGTAATGTATGTTGGGCATCTTCCAAACATTCAAAATGTTGTATCTCATTTGGTCTCCAAAAGTGAAGATAATCCTGTCGTGCACTTTCAAAATTCTGCGGTCGTATGTGTTGAATTGGAAAATGGCGTTGGAATTATAAAGTGGTTTATCACGCCAACAATGTGTTAAGGTAAAAAGTCTAACAAGGGCATGAACACTGACGGCGCTAAAGACGCGCCGCAGGTTATGCCATGGCGTTATATGCAAATCAACAAGCAGAAAGGATGGAGACTATAACAAAGGATGCATTCTTAACCAGACGTTGGAACAATATACTATCTGTGGGACTGGGAATTCCCTGTTGATATATATTGCCGTGGTCTTATCCACTTCAGTATTGTCAGACTTCGCAAGCTTTATCGGGATTGTGATTGCCGGGGGGGGTTACTGAGTGGTTGTCGAGCTGCATGCAGCCGTGCGGTTCGCATGGCTTTGGAAAAACTCAACTGGCAACGTTTCATTCAAACAGAGCCTTATTAACCGGCTCATCTTTATTGCCTACAATGTTGTCTGGTGGATACCGATAGTACTTCCCTTTACCAAGACAATCAACTACATTGCGGGTTTTATGACGTTCACTATAATTACTGTTGTAAGGCTCAGTGCTAATCTCTATAGGAACAACGTCCTCACGTTGGAGCAGGCCGTAAGTTTTCCCTTCAGGATTCCCTGAATTGAAGTATAATATACAATTTGACTTAATTCTCAACAGGCTCCGCTTGCTTCGAATCAGTCAATTCAAACGTTAGAAAATTTTGCGGACAGGATTACCGGATAGTCAGACAAAAACCTCTCCAAAATTAAGCACGCGCGGGTGGTTACTTGTTTGCCATTAACCTCGTTTTTTCGAATAGTAACGGCGCCGCTTCTGGTTGCTATTGTTTCCGCTGCCCGTACCCGGTTTTTTTGACCCGGGTTGTCGCTGCGGCTTTTGCTGCTTCGCTGAACTTTTAGGCGTATCCTCAACGAAGTAATCAAGAAACGGGTGTACCGCCACTACAGGGATTTTCTGCTTGATCAGCTTTTGGATGTCGCGCAAGTAGGCCCTTTCCTCCACATCACAAAAGGACATGGCAATCCCGCTGGCACTCGCCCGGCCCGTCCGGCCGATGCGGTGGACGTAGGTCTCGGGGATGTTCGGCAGGTCGTAATTGATCACGATCGACAATTCCTCCACGTCGATGCCGCGGGCGGCGATGTCCGTCGCGACAAGAATGTTGGTGTGGCCACTTTTGAAATTGTCCAGCGCGCGTTGCCGCGCGCCCTGGGATTTATTGCTGTGGATGGCATCGGCATCGATGCCCGCCTTCCCCAGCAATTTGACGATCTTGTTCGCACCGTGCTTGGTCCGCGAAAAGACCAGTACGGAATCGAACGACTCAGTTTTCAGCAGGTGGGCCAGTAACTTGGGCTTCCCTTTCTTGCTCACAAAATACACGGACTGTTCCACCTTCTCCGCGGTAGTCTGCTCTGGCTTGACCATCACTTTCTCCGGGTTGCCCAGGATCTTGCGCGACAGGTCCACGATGTCCCGCGGCATGGTTGCTGAAAAAAACAGCGACTGCCGTTTCGCCGGTAATTTGGCGAGGATCTTGCGAATGTCGTGGATAAAGCCCATGTCGAGCATCCGGTCGGCTTCGTCCAACACGAAGTATTCGATGTGCTTCAAGGTGATGTAGTCCTGTCCCATCAGATCCAGCAGCCGTCCCGGGGTTGCGACGAGCACATCGACGCCTTTACGAAGGGCCTGCGTCTGCGCGAACTGCTTCACTCCGCCGAAAATGACGGTATTTTTGATTCCGGTGAATTTCCCGTAGACTGTAAAGCTGTCCGCGATCTGTATCGCCAGTTCCCGTGTCGGGGTGATGATGAGCGCCCTGATCTTGCGCGGGCCTTTGTTCCTTTGCCAGTC
>JADFPY010000420.1 GCA_022562085.1 candidate division KSB1 bacterium
TTTCTGCGCGGCCCATGTGATCACCTCCTTTCAATCAATTTATTGGGTTCTAATCCTTAAAGTCGATATTTTCTTTCTTGCAACTGCAATTTTTGCAATCCCTTCGTCCGCTTCAGACCAGATTTCCAGAACCTTCTTGTATGCTTGCTTAGCTTTCAGTTGCTCTCCTGCCTTTTCGTAAGTGCTGGCAATCCCAAAAGCAGCTTGAGCATTATTTGGATTGAATGCTAAGGCTGCATCGTACTGTTGCATCGCCTCTGATAATTTTCCTGCCTGATCATAAGCTTTGGCCAGGGCGGTCAGATAAAAGGATCTGTCTTGCGGTTTTAGATCTAAAGCTTGCCTAAACGATGCGATAGCTCTGTTAAAATTACGTTCCTGCAAAGCAATTTCCCCCTGTAGGTGATAGAGAAACCACCTGCCATCAAGTCCGCCTAATTTATGTACGGCGGATTCTAATGCGGCCATTTCGTCCTGGAGGGCACTTTTATTTTCTAACTGCAGCAGGATTCTTGCCCGCATCCAATGGACCATAAGATTAGCTGAATCCATTGCTAACCCCTGGTCGGCGAGCTCAAGTGCTTTCACAAATTCACCTTTAAGGAAATAAACCCTTGCTTTATATGCCTGACCAATTGACTTAAATTTTGGGCTATATGCGAACCGCATATGTTCGTTCAAAACCTCAAGAGCGCGGGAGTATTGTCCCAGTGCGATATATGCTTGAGCTAGAAAAGGGCGAGCATCCGGGAAATCGGGCTGAAGCGCCAAGACGCGTTCATAGTTGGATATAGCGGCTTGATATTGACCCACCAACACCTGAATTTTCGCCTTAGAATCTAGTGGATTAACATCGGTTGGGTTCAAGCTAATATTCTTTTCAATATTCTCAAAAGCTTTCCGCTGATTGCCATTATATAGGTAGGCAAAAGCAAGATCATTATAAACCCGGGTATAAGTTGAGTCAAGCTGTAAAGCCTTCTCCATCTCAGCGATACCGGCCTCGAACCGCCTGAATTTTTTCCATTGAACCCAACCATAACTAAAATGATAACTTGCCTCAAATGGTTTGATATGAAGTAGTTGTTCCAAGTAGGTCGCATAATTTTTCCAGCGGCCATCGTAATTCGCCATATCGAGAAGATACTCCAGTCTCATCTCTTCCGAAAGGTCAGAGATATATGGTTTGCCTTTAGCCAGTACTTTTTTAGCCTCAGCGTCATTTCCGGTTTCATCCAGGGAATAAGCCAGCAAGCGATAGGCAGAGACATATGTTGAATCATAAGAAATGGCCTTTTGCAACTTATCGATGCTTTCCGGAAATCGGCGGTCATATGCGGCATCTTTGCCCTCGAGGTAAAATCGAAACGCCTCAAGGGATTGTGTAGGCTCTGCCGGTATATTGTTTGCATTTGTCTCAATTTTTAACAGCGTTACCAGTTGCGAGGATAAATTTGCCGCCAGTTCATTGAGTTTTTGCGGCTCACCTTCCAGTGGCTTCGTTTCGCGGAGCAAATCTCCATTGTCTGTTTGCAGTACCGTGGCTCTCGTACTTATTTTGTTTCCCATTTTGATTAGACTACCGGAGACGATGCTTTTTATTTTTGCCGCGCGGGCAATTTTCTTCAAGTCATCTTTGCTGAGATTTGTCAGATTTTCGATTCCCATATTTCGCATAATTTGTGCGCCCTGGCGGGAACCCGACACTTGCAAAGAATTGTATTGAGCCAAGTTTGTATTGATAAGCTCCGTAATAGCACCGCCTAACCAACTCCAGTTTTGTTCACTCCCTTCAAAGATAAAAGGCAAAACCAGAACTGAATTAACCGTCCCGGACGTTTTTGGGCTTGATCTGAAAACCGTAAATAGGGAAAAAATTAAGCCGAGCATTAGGATGCTTCCGGCCAAAACCCAGGTTCGTTTTCTTGGAGTAGTTAATGCAATTTTTGGGCGTAAAGATGTTTTTACCGAATCACCATCTTGAATTGCCGTAAAATCTCTTTCAATCTCAGTCGCGGATTGGTACCGTTCCGGCTCTTCCTTGGATAGAGCTTTTAGAACCACATCTTCCAATGCATCCGGGATTTCCGGCCTATAGTTCCTGATTGGCGGTGGCTCCTCATGCATGATTGAATAACTCACTGCAGCCCCGTATTCACCGCTGAAAGGTCTTTCTCCCGTGGTCATTTCATAAAGCATGATCCCAAACGAAAAAATGTCTGTAAGATGATCCAATGGTTTGCCCTGAATCTGCTCAGGAGACATATAAGCAGCGGTTCCGAGAATAGTATCCTGCCGGGTTAACTCCGTCAGGTTTATCGCCTTTGACAATCCAAAATCGAGGATCTTGACCTGGCCGCTTTTGGTAACCATAATATTGGCAGGTTTGATGTCCCGGTGAACGACGCCGGCTTTATGTGCTTCTGCCAATCCCTGGGCAATTTGAATTGCAAGTGAATAAACATCGGCTAAAGGCAAGGGACCCTGGGATATGAGATCTTGCAAGGTTTCGCCTTCGTAAAACCCCATGCAAATAAAAATAGAATCCTCGAATTCATCGATCTCATGTACAACCGCGATATTCGGGTGATCTAAAGATGAGACAGTTTTTGCTTCATGGATGAATCTTTGGCGGGATTCTTTGTTGGTAAGGAGCTCTTTATTGAGAAATTTTATAGCAACGAACCGATCCAGTTTTAAATCTTTGGCTTTATAAACCGACCCCATGCCGCCGCTACCGAGCTTCTCCAGGATTTCGTAATGTGAAATTTTTTGACCAATCATTTTAGACCTGGTTTGGCCTCCCTTGCTTAAGTAAGGTTAATTTCCGAAATCGCTTCTTATTGAGTAATACAGCCGAATTGGTTCGTTGTTTTTTATTAGGATGGTTTCACGATTGAGCTAAAAATAATACTAATAAAACCAGTCGAAGTCAAGGAAAATTTTGAAATTAAGCCTGATTTGACAAATGTGATTTGAATGAAACCCTCCAAAAATTCGGAACCTTCGGAAGGGTATGGTCTAACCCCGAAACCTTTTTAAAACCACACTCGCATTTGTCCCGCCAAATCCAAATGAGTTTGACAACGTAATATCTATTTTGGCTTTGCGAGGCTCATTTGGAACATAATCCAGATCGCATTCCGGGTCAGGCGTTTCATAATTGATTGTAGGTGGCAGGATTTGATCCTCTATTGCTTTGATACAGTAGATCGCTTCGATAGCACCCGCAGCTCCCAAAAGGTGCCCGGTCATCGATTTTGTTGAACTCATTGGCAGATTATAAGCGTGCTCACCAAAAATATCCTTGACTGCCTTCGTTTCTGTTACGTCGTTTAGTGGGGTAGAGGTGCCGTGCGCATTGATGTAGTCCACATCTTCCGGTTGAATGCCTGAATTTTTGAGAGCATTTTTCATGCATAATTTGGGACCTAACCCCTGCGGGTCCGGCGCTGTAATATGAAATGCATCCGTGCTCATGCCAAAACCAATCACTTCCGCATAAATAGCGGCCCCGCGACTTTTTGCAAAATCAAGGTCTTCTAAAATCA
>JADFPY010000421.1 GCA_022562085.1 candidate division KSB1 bacterium
AAATCAGATCGACTTTTTAATTTAGGATTTGTTTGCTTCTTTGCAAATAAAATAAGCAAAAAAGTGGCTTTCAGCCCCCTTGCAAATTAGTTTTGACTTTCGGAATCGGGTGAGGTTTTTCTTTGCCAGCGAGTTATTCCATATAAAAGTGAACCGAATAAAACGAATGCAGCGGTCATCAACCAGGTTCTCAAATCTGCCTGCAACGAAAGCCAAATGCAGACGACAAACGCAAAAGCCGGCACAAAGTACCCACCCGGAACTTTAAAGCCATCCGAATCTGACCCGAACATTTTTTTCAGCCGCGGTAAAGCCGCGATCGTAATTCCGAAGCCAAGCAAGCGGGCCAATGAGCTCATAATCGCCAACCAGGCAAAGCTGCCGGAAACCGCCAGAAAGAAACCGACACCGCCAAGAAATAAGATAGAGGCTGAGGGGGTTTTGTACTTTTCGTGTACTTTCCCAAACCAGGCGGGAAGCAAATTCTCCTTTGCTAACGCGTAAGTCATGCGCGGCGCCGCGATAACAATGGCCGACAAATTACCCGCAATAGAAAAGAATGCCGCCAAAGTCATGATTTGGGCGCCGCTTGAACCAAACATTACTTTTGCAACATCAGCGAGAGGTGTTTTTGTCTGTCCCAAATCCGGCAAAACAGATATACAAATTGTTTGAATGAGCACATAAAGAACACCGGTAGCGAGAAGGGTTTTGATGAGAGCTTGTGGAATATCTTTCCTGGGATTCCGGCACTCACCTGCGGGAATGACCGCCCCTTCAAACCCCACATAGGCGTAGACCACCAGCAGCAGGCTTTCGGCAAACCTGTCGAACCCGGATGCTGAGAGCGCCGTAAATTTTTCCGGCGCTATATAAACAAATCCGAACCCAATAAACAAAAGCAGCGGCGCCAGTTTTAGCACAGTCAACAAATTAGTTACACTCATTCCTTTTTTGACGCCCATCACATTGATTGAGGTGAGAACGAGAAAGCAAATTGCAAGGGCAACGATGCGTCCAACCCCATCCTGCACGCCAGTCCAGAAAAACCCGGCGTAACTCACCAGAATATTGCTGTTGGCAGCAAAAGCAGTCATCCGCCCGAGGTAAAGCAGCCAACCCGCTTGAAATCCAACAAATGGCCCAAACGCCGTCCCGGCATATAAAACCGGGCCGCCTGTTTTTCTGAAATAGCTTGCAGCCTGCCCAAATGAAGTTACCACTGAAAGCATCAGCACGCCGCAAATCACAAAAATAAGTGGACTGAGTGCTCCGGTCCGTTCAGCGACCGCAGAAGGAAGCGCAAAAATTCCAGCTCCAATTATGCCGTTCAGGACAAGCGTTGCCAGGCCGATGCGGGTAATATCCCGTTTTAAATTTTCGTCAGGAGCAACGTTCAAAAATGTTCCTTTAAGTTTTGAGAGATAGAGGAGAAAAATATAAGACTTCCAACAATGAAAAAATATTTAGTAAAAAAGCAATCAAAAAACAAGGGCAAGCACTTATTTCGCACACAAATTATAAAATTTTAGAAATGCTTGACATTGTATGAACAAATTCGTAACCAATCATAAAAAAAAACAACTTTTAAAATCATGACATTGAAAAAGATTCACAAGTTGCCCCGGGGTATTTTTGCAGCAAGCCTGACTCCTTTAAAAAGTAATTTGTCCATTGACACGGAACTGATGCTTGAGCATTGTCACTACTTGCTGCAAAACGGCTGTGACGGCCTGGTGATTTTTGGCACCACCGGCGAAGCAAACTCCTTTTCAGTCAGGGAACGAATTGAACTGCTCGATGTACTTCTTGCCGGCGGCCTTCCTCCGTATAAATTACTGGTAGGAACTGGCTGCTGTGCACTGCCGGACTCAGTTGAGCTGACCCAGCATGCCGTGAAAAATGGTGTCGGTGGCGTGCTGGTACTTCCGCCATTCTACTATAAGAATATCAGTGATGAGGGAATTTTTAATGCATTCGATCGCCTTATTCATCAGGTCAATGATGATCGGCTAAGAGTCTATCTTTATCACTTCCCCAAAATGGCGGTTATCTCTTTTTCCCACTCAACTATTCAGCGAATGGTCGAAACATTTCCAAACATCATCGTCGGTATGAAAGATTCCAGCGGAGATTTTGAGAACATGAAAAAAAACCACAATGTATTTCCCGGCTTTGATGTTTACGCCGGTACTGAGCTGGTTTTGAGCGACATTTTACAAATCGGCGCTGCCGGATGTGTTTCCGCATCCATCAATTTAACCAGCCGCCTTGCAGCAGGAGTCAAGAACGCTTTTCCCGGCGAGGAGTTCAAGGTGCTTCAAGAAAAATTGCATGCAATCAGAAAAGAATTCGAGAAACACCCTATGATCCCTGCCCTTAAACAGATGATGGCCCGCAAGACCGGTAACGCCAGCTGGATAAACCTGAGACCGCCGCTCATGCCACTTAGTGAGAGAGATGGCAGGGCCCTTGCAGAGGCCTTGGACGCTGTTCAATTTTCCGACTCCTGTTCCGATTAAGCTTTTTAATCCCGAAAATTGCCGACTTTTTGTCCCGGAAAAAATACTTGCATATCTTTGAAAATTTACTAAATTACGTTTTGCCTTGGTGGGCGTAGCTCAATTGGTAGAGCACCAGATTGTGGATCTGGTCGTTGGGGGTTCAAGTCCCCTCGCTCACCCTCTTTTAAACATGTCCCCTTCGTCTAGTGGCCCAGGACTCAGGATTTTCATTCCTGCAACAGGGGTTCGATTCCCCTAGGGGACGCGCTTTCTATCCTTGTAAAGGCCGGAAGTTGACCATGAATATGGACTTTCCGGCCTCTTATTTTGCCTCTCTCTCGTCCCCAAAGCTCAATTCTCGAAACAACGTTTTCAAGAATTCTCGCATCAAGTCTTTGTTAGACTCGCTAAGTAATCTTCAAATCGATCCACATAACATTTGATGGACTCGCTGTCAAGCTCCGATTCGGCGTACCGGATCGCAGCAAGAGTTTGCTTGTCCCCTTCAAGGATTTGTTTAATGCCTTCCTTCTCCATTTCCAACTTTTCAGTCCTTTGTTCAGTTATTCCAAGGGAGATGTTCCCACGCTCAAAAAGACTCATCAATCGGTCGATTTGTTTATCAATTTCATTAATACGTGCCTTCGACCTCGAATTATCCCTTTGGGTGAAATCTACGATATAGATAATTCCTCTGGATCTAAATTGTGTAGAAATCGGTGAGAAGTTCGGGGATAAAGTCAGGCTGATGAAGGTTCACAAACATAGTTTCTACCATAATGAAAATAAAGATAACAAAAAAACCTTTCTGGTGAGAGAAACAGCAAGGTTCAATAGTCTTACAATAAAAGCAAACAAATTTTCATAATACCAAATCTTCTATCTGGAGGTTACGACTTGACTATCCAACTACCAAGGGAATTTGTTTTACGGAGCCGAACGATGGTCTCTGTTGGGAGGCGGGAGAGCAGCCTAATAGTCTTCGATAGGAAAACTTTTTTCTTGTTTTACACAGCATTTATTACTAAACT
>JADFPY010000422.1 GCA_022562085.1 candidate division KSB1 bacterium
TCGTAGTACAGCCTTTAGGCTGCCAATGAGCACGCTAAAGCGTGAACTACAAACTATGTCATCTCTACTTTTGACAGGTTTCTATTGTTGTTTCATACCTAAAACGCAGGTTCATGAATAATGCAGGCTAAAAACTTAAACACTGAACAACACCGAATTTCACTGAAGTATTTTTATTTAACAAAAAACACAAAACCATAAATCCGATTTCAACTTTGGTTCGTAATTATTTTTGAAAACACAAGGCGCCGTTTTCAAAGCGAATATTTACTAACTAAATTAAGGAGAAGCATTATGTTTCATAATCGATTTTTTGGCATGACTCTTTTGGGTGTCCTGGCTATGGGAATTGTGGTAGGGTCCGGAATCATGATCAAAGCCGCTGACCACCTCGATTCACCAAATTCATCCGAGAGCAATCTGGACGTCAATGACCTCTACGTTTTTAATCAAGGCAACAATGTTGTGTTTGCCATGACCGTGAGTCCGCTTGCGGGCAGCGGTGCTGCCTTTAATCCTGATGGACTTTATCAATTCAAACTTGACAAAGAGCGGGACGGCATCGAAGACGCGGTCATTCAAGTGACTTTTGACGGAACGGGGACAGGTCAAACCGTACAGGTTCGGGGTCCCGTAGCGCCGTCAATAACCGGCCCGGGGGGAAATAAAATTCTAAGTAGTTCGGCTATTTCAGGTAACTTTAATAGCAATTTTACCGGAAATGGCATGACCGTTTTTGCCGGCCCTCGTGAAGATCCGTTCTTTGTCCATTTGTTTGGCGACGCGAGCTTGACCAGCGTTTTGAACGCCGCCTTCACTGCGGCCCTCGGCACTCCAGTCGGTGATCCCAACGAACAAACTTTTGCTTTCGCAGATCCGGCATCGGATGATCTCGCCGGCGCGAATGTGTTGGCAATCGTTGTCGAAGTTCCCAAATCAGCAGTAGCCAGCGCTCTCGGAATCACCACATCGGACACCTTTTATGCCTGGGCAACAACCAGTGTAAAAGACTGACCTAAACATTCAACTCAAATTATCTTAAAGAAAGGAACCAAAAGATGTTAAAAACAAAATTCTTATCCATGTTGCTTTGCTTATTACTTGCAGGATTTATGGCTTTCACTGCCTGCGACGGGGATGGTGGTATGGAACCCGTCGACGATGACACCTATACCCAGGTAGACCGAATAGGAATCCCGGCTTTGAACACTGTTTTCAATCATCCCCCTGCTTTTAGCAAGGTCGATTATAACACTTCAGGTCCGGCGACGGATGTTGCCAATTACACAGCCCAGTTTGTAACGGTCCTGGGAGCGGTTGCCAATGCAGACCCGGCCGGGACTGCCGCAGCCTTGCTGCCGGATGAACTGCCCGTGAATTTGGGTTCGGCTACCTCTAATTTTGCTTTGTTCGACGGCCGCAAACTCTCAGATGATGCCACGGATGTTGCGTTAACCGTTGTTGTCGGTGTCCCGGCTCTGCAAAGCGATAATGTTGATGCCAATGATGTTGAATTTTTAAATTCATTTCCATATTTGGCACCGCCTAATTAAACTGAGGTCGCTAATTGCCGGCCTCCCTTGCATGAACTTGGGAGGCCGGCATTAGTTTTTATGATATGATACTTAAATTGAGCGATTGAGCTTGAAATGAACTTACTGTTGGGAACGTGTTGGTAGTGCATGCTTTAGCATGTTTACGGCCGTCCCAGGCAAGCTGAAGCTTGCACTACGAACCTCCCGCTCCGGAGAATCGCTCAGTTTAGGTGATGGAAATATTGAAACCAAACATTGGAATTAAAAATGAAAATGTCTAAGAAAAAACTAATTTTCGGATTTGCAATTTTATCATCTGTTTTAATTCTGTCTTTTAGTTTGAAATTGCATTCGAACTCAAAGTCAGCGGTAACGGAAGAAGTGCTCCAAATAGCTCTGTCGAGCCATCTTCCCGAGAAGCCGGTCATGACCAAAAGCATCGAATTCTTTGAGAATCGTTTAAATGAAAGGAATGGCGAGGATATTCTCGCCCAAAACCAGCTGCTGGGAAATTATCTGGCACGCTTCAAAGCCTACGGTCAGCAGAAAGATTTGGCGGCGGCTAAAAAGCACCTCAACAGTCTGTTAAAACGCTATCCGAAAAAGGCCTCCCTGTATTCAACTCTGGCCAATGTTCAGATGGCCGGGCATCAATTCGAAAAGGCCGTCGGGTCGGCTGAAAAAGCAATTGAGGTTGCCGAGCCGGATGACTTTGTCAATTTTCACCTGCGCTTGTTCGATGCACTGTTGACCTATGGCGATACCGACGAAGCGCGGGATATCTTACGAACGATGTCTTTTAGCCGCAGGTCATTCGATTTTTTGGTTAGAAAAGCAAGGCTGGAAGACAAGCTCGGGAATTTAGAAAATGCGAAATCGGACATGGAGAAGGCCCTATATCAGGCCAAGGCTTATTCTCAGTCCCCCGTGGTGATAGGCTGGTGTTTGGTCACCCTGGGTCATTATGAACATCACAGCGGCAATGGGCAAAAAGCCGTTGATACCTATCTCGAAGCGCTCGAACAACTGCCGGGCTATCCTGCCGCACTTGAAGGCATTGCGGCCATCAGCCATACCATCGATCACAACTTGCTTGCGGCAAAACAACTCTACCAAAAAGCCCTGGAAAATGGCGGCGAGCTCGACATTTATGCTAACTTGATCGCAATTGAGCGGCAGCTCGGTAATGATGAAAATGCGGAAAACTATCTCAAGCACTTCATTAAAAAAGCTACTCAAGACCCAAAAACGGAAAGATTATTTTACCGGCCGTTGGCATTTTTGCTTGCGGAGAAAAACGAAACGCTCAGCCGTGCACTTCATTACGCAAAACTGGATTTAAAAAACAGGCCGAGTTCCGAAAGTTACGACACCCTGGCCTGGGTGCTTTATAAAAGCGGCGATATCGAAAACGCTTACGAAGCCGCAATTAAGGCAGTAGCCTGGGGCAGCCCAGAGCCTGTCGTTTTGTATCATTCCGGCATAATTATGTGGGATTTCGGAGAAAAAGAACAGGCACAGGTTTTGTTGGAAGCAGCGCTTGAAAATGCGCAAGAGTTGCAAGCAGATGTTGTGGCAGAGATTCGGGCTAAATTGCAAATGAGCTGAGAATGGCGTAGTTCATGGGGCTGTCCCAAAGCCCTGAAATGTCGTTGCGAATCCCGCGTTTCTTTGCGGGATGAAGCAATCTCATACTTGTTGGACACAGAGGGCTCTGAGTATCACAGCGCGGCAAAGCCGCAACCAATAACTAAGCCACGGATTTTCACTGATTGGCACGGATAAAAATGCATTTAGAAAAAAATTAAAGAATCATTACACGCGCAATTTGAAATTTGTAGAAATATTGTAGGTAAAAAAAGTGAAATTTTAAGCTCCATTTATTAAATCCGAGTTTTATCCGTGTTCACCCCGTTAGATTAAAGTCTTTGATGTTTCTGGTAAGATGATATCTTTATCTCACGGGGTGAATCCGTGGCTATATTATTTTTTATTTTA
>JADFPY010000423.1 GCA_022562085.1 candidate division KSB1 bacterium
GGGCGAAGACGCCGTTTGCCTATATGATTGGCTCCATCGCAACATTCTGGATGATAGATCGAATCAGCGGGTTTTAGAACGAAGGTGCATCGTGAAGGCCGACGGCGATTTTTTTTGTGCTGGATCCGCTTGACATAGTTCCGGTAGTGAAGAAAACACAATAAGACAGGATGTTACATTTTCAGTTCCGAGTTCCGAATTCATTACTCAAACTTGACAGGAGAGCTATATCATGAAAAAACATGTGTTAACGATCTGTTTAACCGTCATTTCGCTGCTGTTTGCTTCCACATTACCCGCGCAGGAATCCAATGAAGAATTATCCATACGGGCAGCCAATCCTCTCGCTGACCTGATGAGTTTTCCGTTCCAGTTCAACAACGATTTTGGTCTTGGAGAGTTCAACCGCACACGTAACGTATTGAATGTGCAGCCGGTCATACCGCTGGCCGGCGGCAAAATCATCACCCGTACCATCCTGCCGTTCGTCTGGATACCAGACATCACCTCAGAGAGCGGCTCTTTTTCTTCAGGGCTGAGTGATATCGCGTTCACGGCCTTTTATGTACCGGGAGGTGGCGCGATCACGTGGGCTTTCGGACCTCTGATAGAGTTTCCGACCGGAGGTAAGCTGCGCGGTTCCAAGAAGTGGAGTCTGGGACCTTCTGTCGTCGCTCTTATGCAGTCCGGAGATTGGACACTTGGCATCCTGGCGAACAATATCTGGTCGGTGGCGGGCAGCTCAGACCGTGCCAGCGTCAGCAAAGGCGGTATGCAATATTTCATCGTGCGGCAGCTCGGTAACGGATGGTATGTCAACAGCGCTCCCCTCATCACAGTAAACTGGAAAGCCGCCGCTGGCCAGAAGTGGATTGTGCCGTTTGGTGTTGGAGGCGGGAAACTTATTTTCTTTGGTGGACTGCCGGTAAACGTGCAGTCACAGGTATATTTCAACGTCGTTAAACCGGATATCGGCCCGGATTGGCAGTTCCGCATTCAGATCCAGACCTTGCTGCCGACCAGTATGTTTCGTGGCGGTAAAAAATAACGACACGGCTCCTATGATATATATTTCGGAGCGAAGGCACCAAAGGCAAAGAAAGCAACTGGATACAAACCATACCGGGCAAGGGCTGGAATGTGATCCTGCGCTTTGTTAGGCACGATCATCAAATGATAAGATTCTTTAGAAGAATTCGACTACAACTCATTAACGAAAATAATACAGGAAATTATTTAAAATATGCCATTGGTGAAATCGTGCTAGTTGTAATCGGGATATTGATTGCCTTGCAGATTAACAATTGGAATGAGAACCGAAAAAATTCCGTGGCACAAATTGAAATGCTTTCAAACCTGAAAGAAGAATTTTTAAAGAATCAAGAAACACTAAATAATGAAATATCCAATCATTTGTTTGTGGCTACACAAACCAGGGCATTATCCGAATTGATTGGCCCGGAAGCAAAAGGTGTAAAGCCATCGGTATTTAATGCTATGATATTAGGGATGTGTTATTTACCGCAATACTACCCTTCCGAGGGGGTAATCAATTCTATTATGGCATCTGAACAATTATCTTTAATTAAAAATAATGAATTAAAATATCTAATAACAACTTGGCCAGGCAGATACCAGGCATACTCCTTTAACATAAAAATAAACTATGATTATTATATGAATCATATATACAGATTTCTTAGCAAGAATTACCCATTGAAAAACATGGAAGTTTATTCGGTATTTACTGACATAGGAGATGTGGGCCCAAGTAGGTTTAGTGTAGATCAGGAAACAATGATTTCAAATCCGGAATTCGAAAATCACGTGGAAATGCGGAGACTCAATGCAGACGTTTTACTCACAAGCGCAAAATCGCTATATGAGTTTCAGGAGCAATTATTGGCAATAATCGAAATTGAACTAAGTAACCCTACAAAATAATAACATATAAACGCTCCCTCGTCCAATTTGAAACGAGGTTAAATGGATCAATCTTCTTGCCGACTACAAAAAAAATTAACAAGAAAGGAGATGGAAAATGTATTCTCAAGAATGGCATACGGGTCCGCATCCGGCGGTTCACACCGTTGGATAATCTCAACGTCTGGACCCTTTCAATAGAGAGGTTTGACATACCCGATGAACGCAAGAGAATATATGAATAGTACTCAAGAATCATTCATCTCAAGATTTTTTAAGCTTGAATCTGCGAGCGGCATAATCCTCATGTTCGCTGCTGTGCTTGCTCTTGTGTGCGCAAATACACCTTTGCAATCATACTATGCATTGTTTCTTGATACCCCGGTAGAAATTCGTATAGGCGCTTTAGAAATCGCGAAGCCATTATTGCTCTGGATCAACGACGGATTGATGGCTATATTTTTTTTTCTCGTCGGTCTGGAGTTGAAAAGGGAGCTTATTGAAGGCGAGCTTTCGGATAAACGAAATATTATCCTACCCGGTGTAGGGGCGATTGGCGGCATGGTGGCTCCGGCATTTATTTATATTTATTTCAACACTGGTGATACTGCAGCTATGGCAGGCTGGGCCATCCCGGCAGCAACTGATATTGCTTTCGCTTTGGGCGTATTATCCTTGCTGGGTTCCAGAGTGCCTACTGCCATAAAGATATTCCTCACCTCATTGGCAATATTTGACGACATTGGTGCAATTATAATCATTGCTGTTTTCTACACAGCAAAAATTTCGCTGACCGCACTCGTAGTCGTTTCATGTTGTATCCTAATTCTCACCTTATTGAACAAGCGTAATGCCGAATCAAAAAGTCTTTATTTACTGTTTGGCGTCATCATGTGGGTGGCTATGTTGAAGTCTGGGGTACATGCAACATTGGCGGGTGTTGTTTTGGCTATGTTTATTCCACTAAGGTCAAAAACGAACGGCCATTACTCTCCTTTAAAGAGTATGGAACATGATTTACACTCTGCGGTAGCATTTTTTGTTCTTCCCTTCTTCGCGTTCGCTAATGCAGGTATTAGTTTTGCCGGAGTGGGGGCTGAACAAATATTTCACAGCGTTCCACTGGGCATTGCACTCGGTTTGTTTATCGGAAAGCAAGTCGGTATTTTCGGTATTTGTTGGGTTGCTATTAAGTTTAAATTAACCAAGCTGCCGGCTGGCATGTCTTGGGGTTCTTTGTATGGCACTGCGGCTCTTTGCGGTATAGGTTTCACAATGAGCCTTTTCATAGGCTCACTTGCTTTTGAAGAAACTGGTGTCAACCTGTTATTTGATGAGCGTCTAGGCATTATTTTAGGTTCCTTAGCCTCAGGTATTGTTGGTTATTTGGTATTGGACATTAGTTTCGTTCAACAAATCGTTCAACTTGACCGCGCAAAAAACGCGCGCGCAAGTTAACTCAAACGTTGTTGTATAAAAAGAGAAAGAAGGTCATGAAGAATAAAGTGACGATCATTAAGCCCGGAGGGACTACTTGCGTACGTAGATCTTCAAAATGGAGCAAAAGAGTGCTTAGCTCGACACAAT
>JADFPY010000424.1 GCA_022562085.1 candidate division KSB1 bacterium
GCTCTTCACCATGTCTCGGCAATTAAACCGAGCGTTCGGCTACTATGGCCTCTGCTGACTTCTGCCTAACTTAAGCGAGCGAGTTACCTCGCAAGCCGCTACGTTGAGTCTGTGGGTGCTATCCAGTTCGTCTCTCATGCCATGAATAAAATGTGGAGGTGTCGTCATGCATAAAGTTATTTCATTAGTGAACATCCTGGGTTTCATTGCCCTCACCAGTTGCGCCACAGTTTCTGTTAATCATTTTCAAGGCGGGAAGTCTCTGGGAACTGGAAAAACCAAGATAGGCTTCGGTAGTCAAATTGGCCGGAGCGTCGACTATGACAGCGATGAAGATGCAATTGATAATCCCGCCACGATCCTATTTGATTTTTCGGTTCAGCACGGTTTGGGGTCAAAATTCGACATCGGAGCAGATCTATTTGCCACATTGTCGACCTCGGTCGGAATCAAACTCTTAGGCAAATACGCGTTCTTGGATTCCACCTCGAAATGGGGTCTGGCACTGATGCCAGCTCTCGGTTATGCCGTCGGCCAGGGCAAGCGGGGTTCAGATGAGGATTTTACGCAAAAGGCGTTCATTACCGAAGCAGCGCTTCTGGTCAGCTATGATTTCTCGCCTCACAATACTTTATTATTCGGTCCATCGGTGTATAGCTATCGCATCAACAGCAAGGGGGAAAAAGCGCCTCTCATAGGATCCACGCGGCAAATAAATTTTGATCGGAGTATTGTCTCTCCGGGATTTTCGCTTGGGCTAGTTACTGAGCATATTGCCTATGAGGTAACACTGATTCCGATTAAGACGCGCGTACACGAGGACAATGAGACAGTGGAACGAACCATATTTTTCCCCTATTTCGGTGTCAGATTATTCGGGTGGGGAGGTCTGCTGAAACTTTTTGGTCTAGCGGACTAAAGAGCAGAATGGAATCAACGAGAGCCCCATCTTCATTCGATGATTGGAATAATGTCCGGTAAGGAAGGCGGCGTGGTTCACGGCGGTATTATCAGCACCTTGGCCGACACGGCGGCCGTTTATACCCTACATCCTTACCTGACCGAAAACCAATCCATGACCAGCATTGAATTCAAAATGAATTTTCTAAGTCCTGCTTTACTTGAAAATGGAGATTTACTGGCGCGGGCGTATCTTGTTAAACGTGGTAGAAAAGTAGCCCTTTGTGATGTTGAGGTCTATCAAAAAGAAAAGCTTGTGGCGAAAGGGCTTTTTTCTTATTTATTGTTTTGAACTTGGATGATTCTTGCCCAAACCTTGCAGGTTTCTAAAACCTGCAAGGTTTAGAAAATCTCGAAACTAACCAGACGCCATTTCCTCGACATCAGCAACTGTCTTCGGGCTCGGGTTGCCTAAAATGCGATGCCCGTCATCCGTAACCACAACATTATCTTCAATGCGGATACCGCCAAAGTCTTTGTACTTTTCGACTTGTTGATAATTGATGAACTCAGCAAATTTATTCTCAGCTTTCCACTTGTTAATGAGATCCGGAATAAAATAAATCCCGGGTTCGACGGTTAAAACGTATCCGGTTTTAAGCCGTTTGCCAATTCGCAAGGAGACCAATCCGAACTGGTCACTTCGCTGAACCTCGTCATCATAACCCACATAGTCTTCTCCCAGGTTTTCCATATCGTGCACATCGAGGCCCATCATATGACCCAGGCCGTGCGGCAAAAACAATGCATGTGCGCCGGCGGCAACTGCCTCATCCGGGTCGCCTTGCATGATGCCAATGTTTTTTAATCCAGTTGCGATTTCTTTGGCAGAAATGAGGTGAACATCTTTGAATTTAACCCCAGGCTTCATGGCGGCAATTGCTTGCTCTTGCGCGTTCAACACTATTTCGTAAACTTCTTTTTGCCGGTCACTGAATTTACCGGATACGGGAATGGTTCGGGTAATATCGGCGGCATAGTTCATGGCTGATTCCACGCCGGCGTCACAAACCGCAATGTCTCCGTCTTGCAGTCTGTTTCCATAATAATGGTTGTGCAGCGTTTCTCCGTGCCGGGAAAAAATCACCGGAAACGCCAGACGACCGCCTTTTGCAAGAACGATCCCCTCCATTTTGCCAACAATTTCCTGTTCAACAACTCCCGGTTTTGATTCTTTCATCGCAAAAGTGTGGATTTCATAAGCAATCTCAAGTGCTGATTCTATCTCGTCGATTTCTTCTTTTGATTTAACCGATCGTTGCTCAACCACTGCCTTGATAAAGTCGACTGAAGCGGAATCATTTAATTTGGAAATTTCAATCTCAAGCATGGACGATACGGTTATCATATTTTCATGGCGGTATTGGGGTAGAAAATGAACTTTTCTGCCCTGTTGAAGTGCATTTCTAATATCATTTGCAAACTGGTCAAATGGCGCGGTTGCTTCAACACCTACCTTTTGCGCTTGCTCTCGCATCGTTGGCTGGGGTCCCATCCAGATGATGTCATCTACTGTTCGATCATTTCCATAAAGGTTGTCTTTGTCCGCTTCGACATCGATTGCGGCCGCCAATCCGTGGGAATTTAAGCCCCAGAAATACAGAAACGAGCTGTCCTGCCTGAAAAGATAATAGTTGTCCGTGTAGTTCATGGGACTTTCATTGTTGCCTAAAAAGATGATAAGTCCGGATTTAATTTGCTCTTTTAGTTTGCGGCGTCTTCTAACGTAGGTTTCGGGTTTAAACATTTCGTGCTCCTGTTTAGAATTTTTTTTTCGGACAATGAGATTTGGACTTGCTTAAAAAGCTTTTATTCCGTACATTTAAAAGTCACAATTATTTAAAAACATTAATAAATTGGAGTCCTAAATGGAACCTCTAGATGTAAATAACATTCGGCCTTTGACTGATTTCAGAAACAAGATGAAAGAATACATTAAAGAGTTAAATGAACATAAAAAGCCTATCGTTTTGACGCAGCACGGCAAAAGCGCTGCCGTTTTACTGTCTGCTGAAAAATTTCAAGAAATGCAAGACCAAATTGAGTTCATGCGTAAAGTTGCACGAGGGCTCGAAGACTACAAAAGTGGCCGTGTGCATTCCATTCAGGGCACGTTCGATGAAGTTGACAAAATCATAGATGCTGCTCACAAACGATGAAAATTGTTTTCTCTTCGCAAGCCAAAGCGGATTTAGCAGAGATCGTCAACTTCATAGCCTATGACAAACCGCAGGCCGCTCGCAAGTTGGCTACTAGCATCCGCCAATCTGTTTTGAAGCTATCTGACTTTCCGAAGATGGGTCGCACCGTTCCTGAGTTTGCTGACGAAACCATCCGCGAACTTATTAAAGGTCAATACCGGGTTGTTTACAAGGTCGACGACAAGAAAAACACAATCGTCATCGTTACTATTCATCATGCCAGGAGACCACTTGTTTAGCCGAAAATTTTACCGATCATTGTGTGTGCTCACCTACTTAACCGTCAACACCGCCTGGCCCAAAAGCTTCTCATCCACATGAATGCCGAGTCCCGGCTCATTGGGCAC
>JADFPY010000425.1 GCA_022562085.1 candidate division KSB1 bacterium
GTCTTGCACGAACGGTAAAATAGAAGATTTACGAATTGCGGCGGGTGTTTTAAAAGGGGAAAAAATTCATAGCAAACTGCGTTTGGTCGTGGTACCGGCGACTGAGCAAATCTATCACGAGATGCTCACCGAGGGTCTCGCTGAAATTTTCCATGAAGCCGGTGCTTCCATTGGACCGCCGACTTGTGGGGCTTGTTTTGGTGCTCACATGGGAGTCATGGGGGAAGATGAGGTCGGTGTATTTACAACCAACAGGAATTTTGTCGGTAGAAACGGCCACACTTCAGCTAAGGTTTATTTGGTGAGTCCGGCAGTGGCCGCAGCAACAGCGATTCGCGGGGTAATCACGGACCCGCGCGAAGTGCTGAATTAACGCTAACCGATAGAAAGAACTCAGTGACAACGGCTCAAGAGGTGAACGATGTCGCGATAGTAGGGGCAGGCCCCGGAGGGCTTGCCTGTGCAATCGCAGCTCAAAAGCACAACCTGAATTACCTGGTAATCGAAAAAGGGTGCCTTGTAAATTCGGTCTTTTATTTTCCCACCAACACGACTTTGTTTTCAACTCCCGAATTACTCGAAATAGGCGGCATTCCGTTTATTATACCGGCTGAAAAGCCTTCGCGGAGGGATCTGCTTGGATATTACCGAAGAGTTACGCAGCATTTTGATCTCAAGATCAATTTGAACGAGAAAGTCGAGTCGATTTCAGGACGAAAGGGCAATTTCCAAATTCAAACCAGTCGGGACAAAATTTATTCAGCGAAAAATATTGTCATCGCCACCGGGCAATATGACACCCCAAACCTGATGAGCATCCCGGGCGAGGACCTTGAGAAGGTGAGTCACTACTACACCGAGGCACATTCTTATTATCGCAAAAAAGTAGCGATCATCGGTGGCAAGAACTCTGCCGTCGAGGCAGCTCTCGATTTATACAGGCACGGCGCTAAAGTTACTGTCATTCATCGGGGAGATGATTTTGGCAAATCGGTTAAATATTGGATTTTGCCGGACATCAAAAATCGCGTAAAGGAAGGGAAAATTCGTGCCTATTTCAACACAACAGTTAAAGAGATTAAAGAAGACTCTTTGCTTGTTGAGAAAGACGGTGTCGAAACAGAGCTCGAAAATGATTTCGTGTTTGCCTTAACCGGTTACCGGCCGGATATGGGTTTTTTAAAAAACGCAGGTGTTGAGTTCGACTCCAAATTAACCCCGGTGCATGATGCAGAGACCTTTGAAACAAATGTTCCCGGGGTGTATATTGCCGGTGTCATAATAGCAGGATGTGAAGGCAGCAAAGTTTTTATCGAAAATACCCGTAATCATGGGACTAAAATCATAGGACATATAAATGGCTCAAACGTTTGATGTCGCGGTTATCGGCGGCGGCCCCGGAGGGTATGTGGCAGCCATCCGAGCCTCCCAATTGGGGCTGAAATGTGTCGTCATCGAGAAGGAGAAGCTGGGCGGACTTTGTCTGAATTGGGGGTGCATTCCCAGCAAGGCGTTGCTGCGCAGCGCTGAGGTTTACCACCTTATTCAGAATGCCTCAGATTATGGAATTTCAGTTGGCAGCCTTAAATTCGACTCAAAAAAAATCATCAAGCGCAGCCGGGACGCCGCGGATAAATTGAGCAAGGGCGTGCAGTTTTTATTGAGAAAAAATAAAATCGAGCATATCTCCGGAACGGGCGTCATTTCCAAACCAGGCGTGATCCAGGTTTCGGCTAACGGCAAAGCTCAGGAAGTTAAGGCGAGAAATATCGTTATCGCAACCGGGGGATTTACCCGTTCTTTGCCGGGTGTAAAAATCGATAAGAAAAAAGTCATCTCCAGTCGCGAGGCGCTGATTCTGGACAAATTGCCCAAATCGATTATCATTATTGGCGGCGGCCCGATTGGGATTGAGTTTGCTTATTTTTATAATGCATTCGGAGTTAAGTGCACGATCGTTGAGATGATGCCAGGTATCCTGCCGCTGGAAGACATCGAGCTGACCAAAATTCTAACCAGAAATTTTAAGAAGAACGGCATCGATATTTTAACAGAAACAAAGGTTGAATCTATTAAGACAAGTGCAAAAGGTGTGACTGTTAAAGTAAGCGGCAAAGGCGGAGCCGCTAAAGATTTGCAGGGAGATGTGGCTTTGATGGCCGTGGGATTTGGCGGTTTGGTTGAGGGTTTGGGACTGGAAAAGTTGGGCGTGAAGGTCGAGAAGAGTTTCATCAAAGTTGATGAAAATTATAAAACCAATGTTGACGGGGTCTATGCAATCGGTGATGTTATCGGCCCGCCGCTGCTGGCGCATGTCGCCTCTGCCGAAGGAATTTACCTGGTCGAAAAGCTGGCCGGTCAAAATCCAGCTCCGATAGATTATGATAATATTCCGGGTTGTACTTACTGCCAGCCGCAAGTCGCCAGCGTGGGCATGACCGAGCAAAAAGCAATTGATGCGGGTCACAAAGTTAAAGTCGGCCGCTTTCCATTTCTAGCGAATGGCAAATCCATCGCTATTGGGGAAACCGAAGGCCTGGTGAAATTGGTGTTTGATGAAAAATACGGTGAGCTTTTAGGCGCGCATATTATAGGTATCGAAGCAACCGACATGATCGCTGAATTAAGCGTAGCCAAAGCGCTTGAAACCACGCCAGCGGAAATTTTAAAAACCGTTCATGCCCATCCGACTCTTTCCGAGGCAGTGATGGAAGCCGCGGCGGATGCACTTGGAGAGGCGATTCATATCTAAAAACCAAATATCAAATATCAATTAACAAATAACGATTAACGATTAACCAATTCATGAAACAAGGTGTTTTAATAAAAGCCGGCCGTCTGGATTACCAGGCCGCCTGGGATTTGCAGAAGGAATTGTTTGAGCGTCGTTTGGCCGGTGATATCGAAGATACGCTTTTGTTGACCGAGCATCCGCACACCTACACGCTTGGTAAATCCGGTCAGGAGGAGAATTTAGTCGCTGACGAATTCGCTTTGAAGCGACAGGGAATTGAAGTTTTTCGAATTGACCGCGGCGGCGACATTACCTATCACGGTCCCGGACAAATCGTTGGCTACCCGATTCTGGATTTGCACCATCACTATCTCGATGTACATCGATTTTTGCGGGACCTTGAGGAAGTCATCATTCAAACATTGGCAGATTACAAAATTGCAGCGAGTAGGGTCGAAGGTTTAACCGGTGTTTGGGTGGAGGGCGCCAAAGTGGCGGCGATTGGCGTGAAAGTGACTCGCTGGATTACCATGCATGGATTTGCCTTTAATGTCAACACGGATTTGAGTTATTTTGGCAATATCGTTCCGTGCGGAATCACAGACAAACCCGTGACTTCGATGGAAAAGCTTCTCGGCAGCCAGTTAGATTATGTAGAAGTTCAGGATAAAGTTTGCGAGAAGTTTGGAGAAGTTTTTGAAATTGACTTAACTGTTAAGAGAATTGAGGACTTAGTTCCTGTGAAGCAGTTTGTATAGGCTGCCGT
>JADFPY010000426.1 GCA_022562085.1 candidate division KSB1 bacterium
TTTTTGTCCAATGTTTTTTTGCACTTTTGCAATCGCACTGACCATTGGCTTTAAAGGGAAATTGGTCATAAAAATGAAAGCACCTAAAACGACTGACATAATAAATAATGGTGTTTTTAAAGCCCACTTTGTCAGTCGCGATCTGAATGTTGTTTTAGATAGCAACCGATCGATGATAATGACAATTGTAAATAAAGGAATCATCAACCAATTTCCATATGAATTGAAGAAGGATGCATTTTCACTAATAAAAAAAGCTATATATTCCATAGTTCTAATTTTTTAGTTAATTTAGTTAGCAATAGCTCAGTTTTTTTAATTGTGAGCATTTTAGAATGTTGTTGTGCAAATATCAACATTAAAGAACCGACCGAAGTTCGGCGCACTTTGTTTGAGATGACCTCTTGCGCGGAAAGCATATCATCCAATTCTACAAATTTCCTGTTAAGTGCCATTCAAAAAAACTCCTATTTCTTAGAAAGATTCCGCCACAGGTAATAGACAGGTATGCCAATAATCGTAAATCCAATTCCGGCCAAAGACTCCATCGGCCTTTGCACGAGTGTATTGATAAGAATTCCCGCAGACGCAATAATAAAAAGTATGGGAACCGCAGGATAACCCCAGGTCTTATAGGGTCTGTCCAAATCCGGATATTTTTTTCTCAATCTAAAAACGGAATATGCAGTAACTAACCAAAACGAAATGCCGACAAACATGACCATAGTGATAAGCTGCTCAACGGTGCCGCTCAATGCCAGGACTGAGGCCCAGACCGCCTGGATCAGGATGGCAAAACCAGGCGTACGGTAGCGCGGGTGAACATGAGCGGCCCTTCTAAAAAACAATTTATCTTTTGCCATGGCATAATAGATGCGCGGTCCGGCCAGAATAACGCCGTTTAAACCACCGAAAATCGAAATAACAACGGCCGCAGATATGACTCCCGTTGCGGCGTTGCCGTGCAGTGCAAATGCGGCGTCCTCGGCAATCTTGAAAGAGTTAGCCATTTCATTGATTGGCAAAGCGGTAAGATAGACTATGTTAATCAGGAGATATAGGACGGTTATGGTTCCTGTGCCATAGATCAGAGCCAAAGTGATGTTGCGCGCGGGGTTCTTGATTTCTCCGCCCAACCAGGTCAGGGTGTTCCAGCCATCGAATGCTATTAAACCGATCACCAGGGCCAGGCCGAATCCAATAATGATTTGACCAAAGCCCGCACCCGTTGGGTTCAAGGAAAAATCAATCGCTGTCCCGGTTCCGCTTGTAAGCCCGAGTACGATAAATAAAAGTATGATGCCAATTTTGACGAGGGTAAATGTGTTTTGGATGCTTTTACCAAAACGCACACCTAAGAAATTTATGGTCGACAAAACTGCGATGAGCGCGATGGCGGCCAAATGGCCCACGGACAACGTGTAGTTGAACGTCTGCCCGAAGAGACCGAAGGCTGAAGAAAAGATGACATTGTCCGTTGACAAAAACGGTAAGAAGTAGGTAAAATACTCGACAAAGGTGATACTCATATAGGCGATGACGCCATTCATATAGATGGCGAAGGTTATCCAGCCGAAAAGAAAACCGGACAGCGGTCCGTAGGCTTTCCTGATAAAGACATATTGACCGCCCGCTTCGGGCATGGAAGCTCCCAGCTCAGCGTAGGTAAGAGCGCCGGCAAGTGTAAGAATCCCGCCGACGACCCAGGCCACCAAGATTAACCCCGCCGAGGGTAATGTTTTGGCCATGATGCCTGTGGTAATGAAAATGCCGGCGCCAATCACAACCCCCACAACCAGCATCGTAGAATCGAACAGCCCTAGCTGGCGAATTAGACCTGGCTTTTCTTGAGTCTTTGCATCCAGGGGTGAATCGCCCTCTGCTCCTATGTTAGATTTATTCACAATGGGTCAATCTCTCTTTAGGGAACTTTTCACACTACACGGCAACTTCGTCAGCAATAAATTTCGTGATTTTGCGTTCAAGCGTCTCAAGTATAACCCCGCATAACCGGCGTTGCCATTTTGGTAACGTAACTTGTTTAAAAAACAAAACTTGCGACAATGCTCAAAATTTAGAAATCACGCCAGACTGGCAACGGCCGTGGTAATGCAATTGTTATGTGCCACTCTCAGCTCTAAACGACCGCGTAAATCAGAAAAATGCCGAACGCCAAAGAGAATGGAGAGGCAATTCTCATATACGGCGCAGTAAACTTATTCGACCACCAAACAGCATACCGTGCGTGCCATTTTCGCGGAATGAAAAAAAGGACTGCCGTGGTGACGACCACGAATATTCCGAAAACTCGAAAGAACTCTGGAAACTTGGAGAGGTCCGCATACAGCACAAGCGCCATGCCCCAAATGCCACGCAATGTAATTTCCGAGTAGTTGATAAAATTTGTACTGGCAGCCTTACTGAGACATCGCGTCGCGGTTTGCGGACTTGCAAACATAAAAATACTTACGGCGATAAGCCAGATACCAGAAAGGATAACCAGCCATTGTGCTACCGTCGTGATCATCCCTTTGCTATCACGCTAGAGTGTTTGAAAATAAAAACTCTAATAACCCATACATTCTCCGATGTCGCCGCGTAATTTGTTTCCCGCAATTTTGACAGCGACACGGAATTGTACCAAAGCATACGCTGGCCATGAAATTATTTAAGCTATGGTTGCACTCATTCATTATTAACCAAGAACCTAACGGTTAAGATGAGTTGTGCAAAGGTGGTTAGAGCGACGTTTCAGTGCTGCTCAGATCTTTTGCGTCAACTCCATTTTTTTGTTATGTGGCAGTCCATCCCTTTACCTCATTAGCAGCATTTTCTTTGTTCCAACAAATTCGTGACCTACCTGCAGTCTGTAGAAATAAATACCACTTGAGAGTTTACTTGCATCAAAATTAACAGAATATGTATTTGCTATTTGAAATTCACTGACTAACGTTTTAGTTTCTCTTCCAAGAATATTATAAATTGTTAACGTAACAAAACCTGGTTTGAATATCGAATATGAAATGATTGTTGACGGATTAAACGGATTCGGATAATTCTGCTGCAACACAAATGAGTTTGGAATAATAGCGGCAATGTCTTCAACTGCGGTTGTGCCTTGCGAACATTCAGAATGTTGCGATTGAGATAATGCACCAGGTTGTGGAAGACCAACGCATTCATCCTCATCACCGCTTCCGTGGCCCAAAAACTTCTCAAGGAAAAAGCCGCAAACCCATAGCCTTCCTTGAGGTCTTTGAGTAAATTCTCATCGTTGGCCCGGGGGCGATATTCCCGCCAGATCGTCTCCGGCGCCGAGTCGACATCATTGGTGATCATCAAACTGAAGCGATATTCTTTCCAATCCTCCAGTTCCTTGAAAAGACTCGGCTGTTTGCCCGCTGCCCGGGGACGCTTGCGCACCTCTTGACGCACCACCACATAGCGGCGTGGCCCGGTCCACTTGGCATCCGCATGGGCAAAATGAAACT
>JADFPY010000427.1 GCA_022562085.1 candidate division KSB1 bacterium
AAAGGAACGGAAGGATGCGGATTTAAAATTCAAAAGCGATTTGCTGACTAAAGCAAAAATGAGCAAATTTTGGGCTTCGATTTTTTATCTCACAGTTCGGATAGGTGGCGCAGAAGTTTTGAGTTTATCATTCACATGGGCTTTTGCTCAGAAATCCTAACTCAACTGTTCCCTCGCAGGATACGATTTTTTTCCCACTGCAAAGAGGTTAATATGAATCTATTTTGAAAAACGAAGTCATCAAAAGGAATATCCTAGACGCTGACGCCTTTTTAAACGCTCAAAAAAGAGTGAAATGAGTGCAGGCAAAGTCAGCCAAAAAATAATCGTTGTCAGTGTATAATCATACACCTCCATTGTTAAGAATAATGTCTCTATTGAAGGTATCTCACCGGGTGGGGATTAATCAAGAAAAAACTGCGTAGCGCAGCGGAGCTTCGTTCAACTTTGCGCTGGAGAGGACGCGGTACAGCATGTTCCGAAAACCGCCAAATCGGGGGCGCACCCATCAGCATAGTCGTCAGCGCAAGACAATGCCATATTTCAATCCCTGCAAGAAATAGAAAATGGTGAAGAGGGAATCACCTGACTTTCTTCTTCGCAGGTTTTGCAGCTTTAACAGGCTTCCTCTGAAGTATTTTAGAGTGCGTTTTAATGAAATTCAGCATTTCCTGTTTGACTCGCTCCTTCTCAACATCGACCGTAATAATGTGATAGGATTCCTCAAGGTCAATCTTCAATTTTTCAGTTGAGCCGATTTCATCAAATATGATTGTAGAGTTCGAAAAAGCAACCGAGTGATCATTTTTGGCGTGCATAATCAAAATCGGCTGCGTGACTTCCGGCAAATCTCCTCGCACATGGTCCACGAGCTGAAAGAATTGTTCAGCAGCATAAAGCGGATATTTTTGATAACTCGCCAGTTTTGGTTTCATGGATGTGTCCCGCACATCCTCCCCGTTTCGTTTGTAGCGGTACTTTTTGACTCTCTTTAAAAATTTTATTGCCGTTGTTTGCCAGGTTGGAAATTTAATCGCGGTTGATAAAGCGACAATCCCCTGAACAGGCCGATGGGCTGCCAGATTCAGGGCGAGTGTCCCGCCGGTTGAAAGTCCACACACGAAAACTTCTTCGCAGACTTTGTTTAATTCCTCATAAGCTTCTTTCACACAATTAAACCAGTCGCGCCAGGTGTAATTAAACAAATCCGCCGAATGGGTGGCATGTCCCGGCAAAGTCGGAATAGAAACCGTAAAATTCTGTTTGACCAGAACCTCGCCCAGGTCCAGCCATTCGTTTGGGCTGCCGGTAAACCCGTGAATCAGGAGGCAGCCCACCGGTCCTTTCTTATGAAAATTAGTAAAATTATTTGAAGACATAACTTTGTAAATATTTCTAAGTTAGCTCTGAAGGAAAACTTATTTTTTTCTGTCTTTGCGAGCGTTTCTCAGCGAAGCAATCTCCTGATTGGCTAGGCTCGAGATTGCTTCGGCAAAGGCTTGTCCTGAGCTTGTCGAAGGAACGCCTCGCAAAGACGGGTATAAGATGACTTCCCAGTCAAGCGCTAAGTTCCGCTCGTCCATTGATCGGACTGAGGATCCCAAAACGGACCTTCCAAACCGATGTCAGCAAAAATTTTAACCATGTCGTCGGGAGCCGGCCGCCGCGCATCCACAGTCAGTCGATTTCCGTACCAGGTCACGGCTAACTGCCACATCTGCTGTAACGTCAAAATCGGGCGCCGAGGAACATTGTGATCCCGGCACCACTTATTCACGTGCTCTTCCGACCGGAAGAGAAGCATGGTTTGTCAGGTGTAAACAATGTCGTCCCACCAGTGCGCCGCTGGCACCGCAAAGTGGATGGCACAGTCTTGTGGCACCGGAGCCCCATCGCGTACCTCGAGCGACATCGCCTCTCCACAATCTCCGCAGGTGGTCGCAACATCGCCATCGTCATGAAGCGCAGCAGCGACCCCAAGGGCGTCCCAAACGCAATTTGCAAAATACGATTTCCTGCCGACTTTGACACGAAAGGGCGTCTCGACTCCCGAAAATGGCGGGGCCATTCTGATTTTATCGGAATCGGCTTCGAGAACTAACAACCGTTTCTCGCAAAGTTTGTTGAAAGCCTCCCTTACTTCATCGACCGAACTATCCAACACTTTTGCAACTTCCGCAACAGTCGGCGCTTTAGTGGTTTCAACAATTGTGTCATAGATATTGAATTTAACAGCAATCTCGAAATCCATATTTGTCTCCTAAGCTCCAGCTAATTCTAAAAACCGGCGAGCCAATTTGGGTCCCGCCCCCTCATCTTCATGCTTGAAAAACACGTAAACCTTCTGCCAATCCTGAGCCTGAATCCGCTGCAGCCAATCTTTGAGCGCTTTATCATCGTAATCCATGCGGCGAAGTCTGAAGTAGCCCCAATCGGCGGTCGAGACGACTTTAATTTCAGAATTATCCCCCATTTCAGAGAAATTCAAGGCGCAATTCTTTGAACGCAAGCTCTCAAAAACCTCTTCTTCAAACCAGGAGTGGTGGCGGAACTCAAATGTTGCCTTCCCATCCGGAATCAGTTTAAGAAAATTCTGTAGTAGGTCAATATCCTTGCGTAAATAAGGCGGTAGTTGCACTAAGATTACGCCGAGCTGTTCTCCTAAGGTTGCGGCTGTTTTAAATAGATAGTTTGTCTCTTCGTCGGTTTCCTTGAGTTTTTTAAAGTGAGTAATCTTCCGGGAGGCTTTGAGGACAAACCGAAAACTTTCAGGAACCTGCTCCTGCCAGTTTTCGAGCATTTTGGCACTTGGCAATCTATAAAACGTGTTGTTGATTTCAACTGCGGGAAGCTGGCTGCTGTAATAATTGAGCATTTCCTTGTCCGGCAGGTCTTCCGGATAAAAGGGTCCCTTCCATTCTTTGTAACTGTAGCCGCTGGTCCCGACAAATAATTTCATCGCTTACTCCTAACCCGGACACAAGCCGGAAATCCCAAATATCAAATAACAAATCCCAAGCTTGTCCCCGAATGTTCCCCGATTAAAGAATTCGGGGACAAGTTTAGTCGGGGATAAAACTCAAATTGCAAATCAAACAAAACAACAGCTACAATCAAGGGATTTTTGTCTTTAGTTGAGATTTCGAAAATTGGGCATTGGATTTTATTTGTTATTTAGCAATTGCGATTTGTGATTTCAAGTCCTGCCAAAAAAGACAGAATTTCACTTCTCAGGTTCTCAGGATATCTTAAATTAATTTAGTTTAAAAATTCTGAGCTTAATAAGCAACTGTTTTTACTTTGAACATAGAACTTTAGCCACAGATAATCACTGATGAAACACGGATTTCTTTTAGACAGATTAAGAATGGAGCCTAACAATCTGGGAAAATCAGTGTTAATACGGGGCTAAAAAGATATTT
>JADFPY010000428.1 GCA_022562085.1 candidate division KSB1 bacterium
CGAACGGGACTGAAATCGAGGAACAGCTTATGGTTGAGCCGAAACAAAAGGCGACTCCGAAGACCCGTCGCAAGAAGCCTGAGCCACCCTGAGAACATCTAAAACGATTGAAACGGTTTACAAAGTTGATTAAGATTTTCCTGGTTTTTGACTGTTTTTCTTCAAATTTGTTGCTTATTTGTTACTCACTAAATTATCTATTCAATATTTTCAATAAGTTAAGCTTATTAATTATGATTCGATATATTTCACACGAGTGTTAAATTTAACGCTCCTACATTTTTTAGGATTTCACAGGATCAGCCTTCTCCGCATCAATCCCCAACTCATCGATGGCTTTTTTGACAACATCGGGTTTGATTTTGCCCTGTTGTGCGAGCTGATTCAAAACAGCAATCGTAATGCACTCGGCATCGACTTCAAAGAAGCGGCGCAGGGACTCGCGGGTGTCGCTGCGGCCAAAGCCGTCGGTTCCAAGTGAGTACAGGCCACCTGGTACCCAGCGGTTGACTTGCTCGGGAACGATTTTCATGTAATCAGAGACTGCTACAAACGGACCTTCTTCCTTTTCCAGAAGTTGGGAGATGTAAGCTTTTTTGGGCTTTTTGGTTGGATGCAGCAGGTTCCAGCGCTCGACTTCCAGAGCGTTGCGGCGGAGTTCTTTGTAACTGGTAGCGCTCCAAACATCGGCAAGGACTTTGTATTTTTTCTCCAAAATTTCTTGCGCTCTCAAAGCCTCACGCAGAATTGAGCCGCTGCCAAAGATGTGCGCTTTGTGAAAATCTTTGTGTTTCGCTGTTTTTTTCTTCTCTGAGAATTTATAAAGCCCTTTGAGAATGCCACTCTCACACCCTTGCGGCATTTTTGCCATGGGATAGTTTTCATTTCCCAAAGTGATATAGTAAAAAATATCTTCACGGTCATGGTACATGCGTTTCAAACCGTCTTGAATGATAACCGCGATTTCATAAGCATAAGTTGGATCATAAGTAAGCAGGTTTGGCACAGTGCTGGCCAAAACGTGACTGTGGCCATCTTCGTGCTGCAGGCCTTCACCATTCAGAGTCGTTCGTCCGGAAGTCGCGCCCAAAAGAAATCCTCGGCCTCGCAGATCACCAAACGCCCAGATTAAGTCGCCGACTCGCTGGAAACCAAACATGGAATAAAAAATGAAAAACGGAATCATGTCCACGCCGTGGGTCGCATAAGCGGTGCCCGCTGCGGTGAAAGAAGACATGGAACCGGCTTCGGTAATTCCCTCCTCAAGGAGTTGCCCGTCTTTCGCCTCACGATAATATAAAAAGGTGTTCGAGTCCACAGGCTCATAGAGTTGTCCCTGGTGTGCGTAGATGCCGTACTGACGAAACAGTGACTCCATACCGAAAGTTCGGGCTTCGTCCGGTACGATTGGCACAATCTGGTCGCCAATGTCTTTGTGTTTTAAAAGCTGGGTCAGCATACGGACGAATGCCATTGTCGTGGAGACTTCGCGTTCCGAACCTTTGAGAAATTCATTGAAAATATCTAATTTTGGTATATCCATTGGAACGGAGAAGACTTTTCGTTCGGGCACAAATCCGCCAAGCTCTCGCCTTCTTTCCAGCAAATATTGAATTTCTTCACTATCTTTGGCAGGTTTATAAAAAGGCGCTGTGCGGACCTGGGAATCAGGGATCGGTATGTCGAATCTATCGCGAAAGTGCATCATTTCGTCTTCATTCAGCTTTTTTTGCTGGTGGGTTATATTTTTTCCCTCGCCGGCTTCGCCCAACCCGTAGCCTTTAACTGTTTTGGCTAAAATGACAGTTGGACTTCCTTCATTTTCAATGGCAGCTTGATAGGCCGCGTTGACTTTAACCGGATCATGTCCCCCGCGCCTGAGTTTCTTTAATTGCCCCCCGGAGATATTTTGAATCAGGTTTTTAAGTTCCGGGTACTTGCCAAAGAAATGTTCCCGAATATAATCGCCGGGCTCAACCGTGTATTTTTGGTACTGGCCATCGACAACTTCGTTCATTCGTTGCACCAGAAGACCGTTTTTATCCTGCTTAAGGAGAGGATCCCATTGGGAGCCCCAAATAACTTTTATCACATTCCAGCCTGCGCCTCGAAATACGGTCTCCAATTCCTGAATAATTTTGCCGTTGCCGCGAACCGGTCCGTCCAGGCGCTGTAAATTACAATTGATTACAAAAATCAAATTGTCGAGTTGTTCACGGGCCGCCAATGTAATCGCACCTAAGCTTTCGGGTTCGTCGGTTTCGCCGTCCCCCAGAAACGCCCAAACATGTTGGTGTGAAGTATCTTTGATGCCGCGGTCTTGCAGATAGCGGTTAAAACGCGCCTGGTAAATTGCCGTAATCGGCGCAAGCCCCATTGAAACCGTGGGGAACTCCCAAAAGTCCGGCATGAGCCAGGGGTGCGGATAAGACGACAGCCCGCCGCCCTTTTCTAATTCTTGTCTGAAATTTTCTAATTGAGTTTCGGTAAGCCGTCCTTCCAGAAAAGCACGGGAGTAAATACCCGGCGCGGCGTGCCCTTGAAAGTAGATTTGATCGCCGTCGAAATTTTCACCGCGGCCGCGGAAGAAATGATTAAATCCAACTTCATAAAGCGTTGCAGCAGATGCAAAAGTGGAGATATGCCCGCCAAGGCCATCTGACTTCATATTGGCCCGAACAACCATTGCCATTGCGTTCCAGCGGACAATACTCTTAATTCGGCGCTCGATAGCACGATCGCCGGGGAAAGGGGGGTCTGCCTCGGCCGGAATTGTATTTATATACGGCGTGTTTGCTGTAAAGGGCAACTGAATACCGAGTTGACGCCCTTTCTCTATAAGTTTAGTTAATAGAAAAAGGGTGCGCTCTGAACCCTTAAATTCAATAACATCTTCAAGCGCTTCGAGCCATTCGGCGGTTTCATCGATATCGGTATCGCCGTTCAGGCTGGCTGGTTCGAGATTTTGTTTTATATATCCGGATACTGCTATATCAGACATTAGTCTCTCCAATTTTTTTAAACATGCTTAACTGATTCTAAACCTTGCAGATTTTGACGCCTTCAACGATTTACTATACTGGATTTATCGAAATTAGAAATGAAGATGAGTAAACCTGAAAGGTTTAGAATTAAACATTTT
The DNA here is from genome assembly GCA_022562085.1 of candidate division KSB1 bacterium. NCBI lineage: Bacteria > Pseudomonadati > Candidatus Zhuqueibacterota bacterium. Next base: position 3,143 of record JADFPY010000428.1, read on the forward strand.
TTTGTAAAATGTCAACCTTTTTGCTCTTCCAGGGTTTCGTCTGATTTGTACTTTTTCAGGAATGACTTGAATTGCTTGGCGAGTTGTTTTAGATTTGGCAATTTTCGATTTTTGGCAGCCTCTTCCATTTCAGATCCTAATTCGGAAATTTCCGGAAACCCGTAACTGGCTCCGCTGCCTTTCAT
>JADFPY010000429.1 GCA_022562085.1 candidate division KSB1 bacterium
ATCAGGAAACCCGTTTATGCAGGTACAGGAGCTTTGGAATTTTTAGCTGCATTTTTTATTTTTAATTTATCAGATAAGCAACTAAATAATAACAGCGCACCTTTGAATGTTTCGTCGTCGGTTTCATCTTTCCAATTTTCTACAAATCAAACTAAACTGAGTCGTCAAAGCACCCCACAAAAAATTAATTATCCAATGGATAGGCTTGACATATCGGGCGGAACCTCTATTAGCTCAAGCAACTTAGAGAGGCAAACTTCGGCTCTTACGGATTCGGTAACAAAGATTGTCCCGGAAAGGCGTATTCAACCTGTCGGTGTTGAATTTTAATTATTTGTAATCTGCCTTAAAAGTGGTTACTCAAAAGATAAAACCGGTTATTCGTTCTTTTGTCTTTTCTCCACTCTTTTTGCTGTGCTATTTTTATCCTGCCAACGCACAGGAATTCCTTGAATCCCTCGAAAAAGATATAGCAAAGTTAATTGATTCAAGTAAAACATCAGTTGTCACGGTTGCTTCGCGATTTTCACACGAAATATCTCTCGAAACTGAAAGTGGAATTCTTTCATTTTTAAAATCCGAAGCCCCTAAACAATCTCTGTCTTACATTAACATAGGCAGCGGCATTGTTTTCGATGAATCGGGTCATATTTTAACCCGGAGCAGCATTGTCGCGGGCGCGGAATCGAATTTGGTTACATTTTCAAATGGCGTAGAATCTCCTGCGATTTTTGTCGGACATGATCCCGAAACCGGCTTTGCTGTGCTCAAAACTCAGACCGAATATTTAACCCCTGCCCGGCTGGGCGATTCTAATAATATTGTGCCTGGCGCATGGAATTTGATGATCGGCAACTCTTTGGGTGTTTATCCATCGGTGGTTTTTGGTTCGATCAATGGTATTAGAAATGATGGCATGATTCAAATATCCGCCAATTTAAACCCGGGCAATAACGGCAGCCCCATTCTTAATACAAAAGGCGAAGTCGTCGGATTGGTTGCAGGACAGATGAGCACCCGGGAGAATTTGACCGACCCATTTTTGGATCATGATTTTCACGCGACTATTTTAGCCTATCCGATTAATTGGATCAAAAAAATTGCCGAAGATATTATCCAACATGGATATGTGAGACATGGTTGGTTGGGTGTGATCGGCGAACCCGAAGGCTGGAAAGCTAAAATCAAAGAAATCAAAAAGAATAGTCCCGCTCAACAGGCCGGATTAGTTGAAGGCGATGTCGTTGTGAAATTTTCCGACAAAAATGTGAACAGTATTTCGGAGTTGGCTCGATTAGTGAAATATACTCCACCTGGCGAAACCGTTCCGGTTGAATATCTGCGGGGAGAGCAAACAATGTACTCCAATGTTAAAATTGGCGAGTGGCAGATTCACGATAAGAAACCCGAAGCCAGTCTGCCTGCTGCAAAAAATCTAACTTTAACAGAGCAAGAACGAAATCAATGGATATTAGGTAGAATCAATGAGCTTGAGAAAGAATTAAAACAGCTAAAAAAACTCGTTGAGACCCGTTGATATTTTTACAAAACCTTGAATATTGGAACCGCCTTAATAGGCGGTTTTTTATTGACTTTTATATATAATTTGCTAAATTTGACGCTTGGTTATTTGAAAAAATAGGAGATAACATGGCAAAAGATAGTAGTTTTGCAGCCAAAGTAGCGAAGGCAAGCGCTGAGCCAAGCGGCGATCACTGTCCGACCTGTGGCGAGCTGATAAGCATTGTGAAATTAGTGGCTTCTGAAAGATCTGCTACCCGGAACTCATGGAAGTTTAATGAAAAATTCGTAAAAGTTTGTAAATGTAATCACGCCGAAGTTTACGGTTAGACCTGATCGGAGAAAGATTTGATTCTCGCAAAAGTCATCGGCACGGTCTGGGCAACTCGCAAAGATGAAAAAATAACCGGCATGAAACTGCAAATTGTCCAACCGGTCGATTTAGACTACAAGCCTAAAAAAGACTTTTTTGTGGCGGTTGATTCTGTCGGCGCCGGGGTCGGCGAAATCGTTCTCGTTGTTCAAGGCAGCTCAGCCCGCCAGACGGAATTAACCGAGAATAAAGCCGTTGATGCGACCATTATGGCGATTGTCGATAAGTTGGATGCGGAGATGGAAAAATGAATTTGGCAAAGGTCATCGGCACAGTTTGGGCAACGGTTAAAGACGAGAATTTAGTCGGAGCCAAGATGCAAATCATCCAGCCTCTTGATCATAATGAAAAGAAGGTCGGCGATGCCATGGTGGCTGTTGACACAATTGGCGCAGGGCCGGGAGAGATAGTTTATTACACAACCGCCCGCGAAGCAACCATTCCGTATCCGACCCGAATTGCACCCATCGATGCTTCAATAGTGGGTATCGTGGACCGCATCGATATCTACCGGAAGAGCAATTGATTTGTTGAGTTCTTTGTGAATAATAAAATAGTTCTCGCGACCGGGAATCAGGACAAAGTAAAGGAAATTGTAGAAATATTAAAAAATCTTGATATTGAGTTGCTGACCCTGAAGGATTTTCCCGGAGTTCCGGGGGTCGTTGAAGATGGCAAAACCCTCGCAGAAAACGCGCTCAAAAAAGCCAGAATTATTTCCGGGTTTACTAAATTGCCTGCTGTTTCTGATGATACCGGACTCGAGGTTGATGCATTAAACGGAGCGCCCGGTGTATACTCCGGCAGATATTCGGGAGAGAATGCCACTTACGCCGATAATGTAAAAAAACTTCTGGGTGATTTGGAAAATGTGCCGCCGGAAAAGCGGCAAGCGCGTTTCCGATGTGCGGTGGCATACTACAGTGAAAACAGTACTCAAATCGTCGAAGGTGTTTGCGAAGGCGAGATTACGGACCAGCCACACGGAAACCAAGGCTTTGGCTATGACCCGGTTTTCTTTGTACCCGAATATGACTGTACCTTTGCTGAAATGGACTTGAATTTAAAAAACAAAATCAGCCATCGTGCAAAAGCATTTTTAAAATTAAGGAACTTGCTGGAAAAATCTGAGTTTAAATTTTAATTTTTTTTCTGATTTAGATGTTCGAATTTTGATTTCCCGGAATTCGGGGCGTAGCGCAGCCCGGTAGCGCATCTGCTTTGGGAGCAGAGGGTCGCTGGTTCAAATCCAGTCGCCCCGACCAATCCAACCCTCTGAGGATTCAAAGCCTCAGAGGGTTTTCTATTTTAAGCCCCCTCAAATGATACAAAATATTAACACCATAATTAGGCCTCTTCTGTTGTTTTTTAAAGATTTGTTTTTTACATTTCGCGGGTGAAAAGGCCGTTACGGAAATAT
>JADFPY010000430.1 GCA_022562085.1 candidate division KSB1 bacterium
CTTTTCGATCGTCCATTTCGCCGCAAGATGATAGAGTCTGAAGTCTACCGTGCACAATTAATTTTCTATATACATAATAATCCCAGGCATCATGGCGTTTGCGAGGACTTTCGGTACTACCCGCACTCATCTTATAAAGCTATGTTGTCTCAAGCGCCGACAAATTTGATGCGATCGTCGGTGCTGGATTGGTTTGAAGGCCCGATAGGATTTATTGATTTTCATCAGAGAGAACATGACATCGGTACGATCAGAGATTACATCCTTGAATAATCCAGGCGTTTAATCATCTGCCTATGGCAGAAGACTTTGAGATTTGTGAAAAATTTGGACCCTGTCAGGGTTTCAAACCCTGACAGGGTTGCGGTAAAACAATAAACCCTAATTCAGCGTCTCCTCAAACAACTTCAAAATCCTGCGGTACTCATCCGTCCAGGAGCTCGGCTCTCTGAATCCGTGCCCTTCCAAAGGATAAATTGCCGCTTCCCAGTTTTCTTTGCCGAGTTCAATGAGCCGCTGCACCAGACGCACCGTATCCTGAAAATGCACGTTGGTGTCTATCATGCCGTGGCAGATGAGCAGATGCCCTTTGAGGCCCTCGGCGTGATAAATCGGGCTGCTGCGCCGGTAGGCCAACGTGTCGGCCTGGGGAATGTTGAGAATGTTTGAAGTATAGGAATGGTTGTAATGCGCCCAATCGGTCACGGGTCTGAGAGAGGCGCCGGCAGCAAAGACGTCCGGGGCGGTGAACATGGCCATGAAGGTAATAAACCCGCCGTAGGAGCCGCCATAGATTCCAATGCGTTTGGAGTCGATGCCGTGCTCCTCAACCAGCCACTTGGCGCCGTCTACCTGGTCGTCGAGGTCCTTGCCGCCCATGAAGCGGTAAATGGCCGTGCGCCAGTCGCGGCCGTAGCCGGCGCTGGCACGGTAGTCAATATCGAGAACGGTGTACCCTTTGTCTGCTAACAGATTGTGAAACATGTACTCGCGGAAGTAACCCGACCACCATTTGTGCGCGTTCTGCAGGTAACCGGCGCCGTGCACAAAGACAACCGCTGCGCCGTTAGGCTTTTCCGGCTTATAAAATCTCGCATAGGGCCTGGCGCCATCCCGCGCCGGGATTTGCACAATCTCGGGTACCCGCCAGTTGTATTTGCGCCAATCTTCAGTCGTCGAAGTTGTTAACTGCTTTGCCTTTGAATCGGCCCGGGCGTTTTGCACATATAATTCCGGCGGCTTGTTCATAAAGGAGTGCCGAATCACCAGCTTCCTGCCGTTCGGTGAGACAACAGCATCGTTGCGTCCCGCCATGCTGGTGAGCTTTTCCCACTTGCCGCCCTCAAGGGGCATGCGGTAAAAGTGCCGCTCCCCGGGATGTACTTTGTTCGCGGCGAAGGTCCAGCTTTTTTTGTCCCTGGAAATTTGCGGGTTGTAGATTTCAAAGTCACCTTCGGTTAGCGTTTTCTTAGCCCCGGTTTTGGGGTTGATGACGTACAGGTGACTATAGCCACTCTCCTCGCTGCAAAACCAAACCCGCTGGTTATCCGGCATCCAGCCGACTCGTCCACCCCCAGACCGCCGTCCGATATTTGGACCGCCGATCCAGGCGTCGTCATGCTGGCGCTCGAAACCGGTGAGATTGCCCGAGGGTAAATCAAGCATCGCCAACCAACGATCTTTATGATCCATTGCACGCACCACCACAAAAGCCTGTTTGCCATCTGCACTCCAATAAGGACCATAAAATGTCGTCTGCCGCACTTCTTGTTTTTTGGGTTTGTCGTTTTCAGAATCCTTCTGCTGTTTTTCAACCCGGGTAAACTCAGGAGCATCAAAAATGCCGGGCAGGCTGTCGGGCTTGATATAGATGAGCGTATCTTCTTTTAAGTCATAAAAAGCAAACTGCGAGGCTCTCTGCGGATGACCGACTTTGGGCCGGGCGTCCAAATCTTTAGTGAAGCCGGTTTCCGTGACAAAATCAGGCACCTTCGTCCGTTTGGATTTGTCCTTTGCAACCAGGCGAAAAGTCACAAATCGACCGTCCGGCGACAAAGAGGGTGATTGCACGTCTTTACTTTCGATATAAATTTTCGGCGGCGCGTCGGGGTTTTCTGCCTGGCGGGCCTCCCTGGAACGTTGCCGTCTTTCCTTCCTTTCCCTGACGATTTGAATAAGATCGAGCTCATCATGTTTGACAAATTTTTCTGCATCTGTTTTTGGCTCCGGATCATCTTCCGGCTTCTTGCTTTTTTTAAGATCGGTAATTTGGGTTGTCGTTCCCCTGGCTCTTTGCCATTTGTAGAGGTTCATTCCACGTTGGAAAATCAGACCCCTTTCGTCCTGTGTGAATTTCGGGTTGGACTCCCGATCGCTGGTGTTTGTAATCTGCAGAATTGAATTGCGTTTGATGTCATAAAGAAAAATATCGCCGCTGCGAGAAAAAAGCTTGGTGCGGTAGTCCCGCGAATAAACGCCGCGGGCGGGAGCAAGACGTAGGCGTTCATCTCGAGAAAGTTTAATGGGCTTGCCGCCATTTGCAGAGACCCGATAAAGCGAATCTGAATCGGCGGCTTCCGGGTTCCAGTTGAAGTAAATCCATTTGCTGTCTTCGGACCAGAACGGGTTGTTTGGTGCGGAGCCAACCCAGGTCTTTGGATCCTGCATGATGGTTTTGACATCGAGTTCGATTTTTGGCTGAGCGTGCGTGACATTTGGTAAAATAAAAACAAGTAAGAACAGTTTAGACAGCAGCTTGAGCTTCATTAAATTTCTCTCCTTAGGGTTTTAATGGGTAAAGAATTCGTAAGTGTATAGTATCGGATTCTTCGCGCATGCAGATCATTTAGTGATTCACAGAAGAGTGGATTTCGCGCTCAGAACGACTCCTCACGTAGATCACTGATTCCCAAATTAACGTTCAAAAACTAATTGGCATTTTGTTTGTCGGGTATGCTGCCTAGTCATTAAAGTCATTTCATGGTCATTTGGTCATTAAGCAATGACACAAATGACTTGATGACAACTAATGACGGCTCAAACCAAGCTTTGGTCATTGATATCTGGTTTATCCTATACGCATTACTATTTAGGTATCGAAGCTATCGTAAGTCGACAAAATAAAAAAATCTAAAAAGAAAATCAAAGTAATTTTGGGGGAATAGATTTCTGCAAAACAGGACACAGAGAACACTGAGGGGCACAGCGCGGCGAAGCCGCAACAAAAAGATTCTAAATTTAGCCACGGATTAACCCCGATGTGCACGGATAAATGTGGTTAAAGCGTGAAAAACATTTAAAGATATTTTTAATTG
>JADFPY010000431.1 GCA_022562085.1 candidate division KSB1 bacterium
AGACGGCCTGGAAGCACTCAGGATTATCATACAAGGCAAGCAAGTACCCAACCTGATTCTGCTGGACCTGATGATGCCCTGCTTAACCGGTGTTGAGTTCCTAAGCGTCGTGCGCGGCAGACCCGAGTTCGACCAGATCCCGATTGTCGTGTGTACCGCGATTGCTGAGACCCATGAAATCAAAGGGAAAATAGGCAATCAGATCCAGGGTTACCTGGTTAAGCCGATTAGCCGGGCAAAGCTGTTAGAAAAAATCCTCGATGCCCTGCATCCGGTTACCGTCAGAGTCGATTACAAGTATTGACATCTTAGGGGCCGCTTTTGCTGGCTATGACACTTAATTCATTCTCCTTTCATTCCCCCGACGCACCAGCCGGGGTTTATTTTTTTCCAAAAGGAAACTTTACAATGATTCGAATTAATGGTCAGCACTTACTAAGAAGAATATTTAGCCCTTCGGCGATTTGGGTGGCATAATCCAGAACCTCCGGCAGGGGCACAAAATTTTGTGCCCCTGCGATTTCCTTCAATTCCTTGCCTTCGATATATTCCATGACGATAAACATCTCGTCATCCACCTCTTCGATGGCGTAAATCGTGGCGATATTCGGGTGATTTAGTGCCGCGGCAGCTTGCGCCTCGATTTTGAATCGCGCACGTTCCTCTTTGTAGACGACGCCCATGCTGCCGTCGCCCAGCTTGTCGAGGATTTTATAGTGGAGAATTGTTTTGCCAATCCATTGTCCCAAAACCGTTCCCCTTAAAAAATGAAAGAAATTTTGGCCGGAGAAAAATCGGAAATTGTAAGGAATTAAACGAAATAGAAAAGCCCAAACAAGGGAAAAGTTGAAGTGTGAGCCCGACTGGTGGCTTTAGGCAGTTTTAACTTTTTTCAGGGGAACTACATTACCGCGATCGGCTACGGTAATTTTTTTCTCTTCACGTTTAGGACGCGCGTTAACGCGGTTGAGCCCGTTGAGCGCAGCAACCCGGTAGGCTTCCGCCATGGTGGGATAATTAAAAGTCGTGTTCATGAAGTACATGAGGGTGTTAGCTTTACCTTTCTGGGTCATGATCGCCTGGCCGATGTGCACAATTTCTGAAGCATGGTTACCAAAACAGTGGATGCCGAGAATCTTCAAGGTCTCGCGGTGAAAAAGAATTTTCAGCATGCCAATCGTTCGTCCGGTAATTTGTGCCCGGGCCAAATGCCGGAAAGAAGCATGTCCGACTTCATAGGGAATTTTTTGGGCAGTGAGCTCCCGTTCGGTTAAACCAACGGAGCTGATTTCCGGGATCGTATAAATACCGGTGGGAATATGCTCCACAAGTGAGTGTTCGCATTCTCCATAAACCAGGTGGGTAGCAGCAAAACGGCCCTGGTCGTAAGCGGCGCTGGCAAGATTAGGATAACCGACCACATCGCCAACAGCGTAAATATGAGACTGGGTGGTCTGGTAACTTTTATTAACAATAATTGAGCCCCGCTTATCATGATCAATCCCGAGGGATTCCAACCCCATATTAGATGAATTCCCGGTTCTGCCTTGTGCCCAGAGAAGGACGTCACTGTATATTTGCTTGTTGGATTTTAGAAAGAGTGTCACACCACGATCATCCGCTTCAATTCTCTCATATTCTTCGTTATGCCGAATGAGCACGCCCTGCTCCCGCAAATGATAGCTCAGTGCATCAACAATTTCATCATCGAGAAAAGATAACAGCTGGCTGCGGGTATTGACTAAATTTACCTTGATGCGCAGTCCCCGGAAAATTGAGGCGTACTCACACCCCACGATTCCGGCGCCGAAGATGGTAATTGACTTCGGATTCTTTTTAAGATTTAAAATCGAATCACTGTCTAAAAGGCGTGAATGAGAAAAATCGATTCCTTCCGGCTGCCGGGGTCTGGAACCGGTCGCGATAATAAAAGCATCGGCGGTATATTTTTCTTTCAACACACCCGGCAGCGTGACTTCTATGGTATGGTCATTAATGAAGTTTGCGTGCCCATGAATAATATCGACTTGATTACGTTCGTAAAAGCTGCGGCGCAGATTAACCTGCTGCCGAACCACAGAATCGGCTGATTTCAGCAGTTTGAGATAATTAGAGTCGCGAAATTTACCGGTATCCGCCAGCAACTGAACCGCGTGACGCAGCGCCTTGCTGGGAATGGTGCCTTTATGGGTGCAATTGCCGCCAACTTCCGGCAGACTGTCGATAACGACTACGCTTTTACCGGCTTTCGAAGCCTGCATGGCAGCGCCCTCACCCCCGGGACCGCTGCCGATTACGATAATGTCGTATTTGTTTTTCATGAACTTAAATATTCGTTTAATCTATCAAATAGTTTTATCGGAGAATAGTCATTTGTCTTTAGGTTTCTTTTGATGCACAACGCAAGTCGTTATCTTTTCAAACTTCAGAGATTCCCAATTCATGTAATTTCTTTTTGGCCTCACGACGGGCTGACTCAATAAGTACATTAGCTTCCGGTTTGCTAAGGGTACCTTTTCTCACCCGGGTCTTGATCTCATGCTCTCTTTCCCTTAGAAAAAGCAGAATCGAGTCTTTTTGACTTTCCAAAGATTTCTCAGCATGAGGCTCAGAAACGGGACTTCTCTTTGCAGGAGGATTTTGTGCAGTGACTTTAGGCTGCGGTTTTTTGTTGTTTCTTGCAGCCAAAACATCACGAATGATTCGCTCAAATTTCTGAGGTGCGATTCCTTGTTCGCTCAACCTGTCTAAAGATACGATATCATATCCAATGCTTGCTAGTCGCTCGCGATAGGAAGAAAGAATTTTTTTACAGGTTAGAACCATCACAATATTGTGTTCTCGTGAAGCCATGTGTGCCTTCACCATCGTTGGCAGCCTATCGATTAGGCCGAGTATGCAGACAATAACAAGTCCTAGAAACAGTAACACTTTTATGTCAAACTTGCCGACGGTTAACCAGTGAGTAATCGCATTATCAAGGGCAAAAAAGAAAAGAATCAGAAAGACGATGGACCAAAGTCCCGCTCGTTTAAATGTTTTTTGATGTTTCCTATAAATCGTTTCATAATTTACAACCGCTTTCCTGTGACCGCGCTGTTGATTCGGTTGAACATTCATAATTAGTCTCCCTTTTTGCGCCCCCCTGGGCTCAGCCGGTAAACCGCAACTTTAAGATACAATGCGACAATTCACAAAGCAAGAAAAAACAGTTAGTGTCCTGATTTGAAAATCTACCCACAAAAATGAGCACCCGTTTTGTTGAGCGTCAAAAACTTGACTATGCGCATGTCTATGCGCCGGGTTACTT
>JADFPY010000432.1 GCA_022562085.1 candidate division KSB1 bacterium
TGTGAACAGTTTTGTACATTAACTATTAGTATTCACTGATAGTTAGAGGCGATAATGGCCAAGTTCAAACCTTACAATTATGACCAGATGGTTATGATTCCCATCACGCTGAAGGAGCAACTCGAACCGGGAACCATAGAATACGCCATCCACGAATTAGTCGAGCAGGAAATCGACCTTTCGATTTTTGAAGACCGCTTCAAGAATGATGATAGCGGTGCGCCCGCCTTCGACCCAAAAATTCTGCTGAAAATTGTGCTGTTTGCCTATTCAAGAGGCATCATCGGCTCCCGTCCCATTGAACGTGCTTGTCAGGAAAACATCGTCTTCATGGCCCTGAGCTGCGGCTTTCAACCCGACCACAGCACCATCGCCCATTTTGTCTCCTCAATGAAAGAGGAAATCGAACCAATTTTCTGCAACATCCTACTGGTGTGTGAGGAGCTGAATCTTTTGGGTGGCACCCATTTCTCCCTGGATGGACTCAAGCTGCCCTCCAATGCCTCGAAAGAATGGAGCGGGACGTTTAAGGAACTCAAGAAGAAGCGGGATAAACTGCAGGAGAAATTAACCGAAGTTCTCTCCGAGCATATCCGGGCGGATGAGACGTCGGCATCGGACAGCCAGAGACGCCAGAAGCAAAAGAAGCGCCTCGCACGCCAGGTTGAGCGCCTCGATGACTTTCTCAAACAAAACGAGCCGAAGAAGGGCAAAACCAAAGCTGAGATTCAGAGCAATGTCACTGACAATGAATCGGCGAAGATGCCAACCTCCCACGGCGTGATTCAAGGCTATAATGCCCAGGCTTTAGTCGACGACAAGCATCAAATCATCGTCAATGCCGAGGCCATGGGCAACGGGCAAGACCATGACAACCTCAAACCGATGCTTGAAGGCGCCAAAAAGAACATGCAGACCATCGGCGAAGGAGAGGATTATTTTAAAGACAAAGAGCTGAGCGCCGACTGCAATTATCACAACAAAGACAACCTGGCCATCTGTGAAGCCGAAGGAATCAACGCCTATATCCCTGACCCGCAGTTCCGTAAAAGGGATGTGCGCTTTGCTGAGCAGGACAGATTTAAGGATGGCATTAATCCGAGGAAACAAGTCAAAAAAGCAAACCGTAACCAGAACACTTTCACTAATGATGATTTTACCTGGGATGAAAAAAAACAAGGCTATATTTGTAAAAATGGTAAGTTCTTAAAGCGCAAAGCACGGGCGCAACAAATTCGAAATTCTGTTTATGACATGTATCGTGCAAAGCAAACCGATTGCTCGGCATGTCCTTTGAGGTTGAAATGTTTGAGTACACCCCAGACCCAGGCCAGATATTTGTTGATACCTTTGGCCCGCTCACCGGAAGAGAAAAAGAAGTTCAGCTTGGTCGAGCAGATGAAGGCGAAGATAGATACACTGGAGGGCAGAAAAATATATTCCAAACGCCTGGCCACTATTGAGCCGGTCTTTGCCAATATTCGTTCACAAAAGCGCCTGGACCGGTTTACTTTACGGACTAAGGAAAAGGTCAATATTCAATGGATGTTATTTGCACTGGTGCACAATATTGAGAAAATAGCGCACTATGGCATGGCGCATTAGAGCAAAAGAGGCGGACTCAACTCAGCCCTGGCCCTGAAACCGGCTTTCCCGGGCAAACCGCTTCTACATCTGAACAAAAAGTAGCGCTAAAAAAACGAAAATCTAAAAAAATGAACTCAAGAACAAAAAGACGAATTGCATCTTGTATTATTCGACAGTCTCGTTAGGCGCGCCACTCAAAGTCCGGCGCTTTAATGAAGTAAACCATATGCAAAATATTTACCCATCCCCAAAAACTACACTTGGCTTCCATGCCACGTGAATTATAAATAGAGTGTGATAAATTAAGCTTGCGTTTAAAATCTTATCGAGTTCGAATAAAAAAAATTATGCCAACGCCATCTGAAGCACTATACATATTTTATCAAGACGAAAAGTAAACGGCCATAAGGAAAAGCCTAACAGAACATAGAACAATAAAATTTGTTGAATTTGCAAAATAATTTATGCATAATTTAAATAGGGTTTAGGGGAACGCCTAGCATCCCTGCTCGGCTTTAACCCCACCCAAATATTTTGCAGTGGGGTTTAGAATCGAGGTTGCGTTCTGTGGCGGCCTGGTTGAAAAACTAAGAATATGTGCTGATGAGACCACGCCAGATGGAGAGTTCTTTCGGTCTGTCTGTGGCGCGCCTAACGTCCACTGCGTTGCAGGTAGAAGATGAGTTGCACACTTCAAAGCCATGTGGCCGTTGTCCGTTTTGTGGCGCAGGCCTAACATGCGTCTTGAGCGCACGACCCCAATAACCTGGGTGAAGATATGCAAGTTTCATTTTATCACGTGTCATTAATAAACCTCAGACGAAAATGGGCCGGAATTCAAACGAAGGGCATTAGACTTTATGACTTTATGAAAATACGTGAATCTAAGGTAACAAATTGATCGGAACAATTGAAGGGAGGTTGTTATGGTCAGAAGTCCACCAACAGTAATTTAGCCAAAAATATTTACTCCAACACTATAGAATTAATTTATAACCAAATCTAAGGAGAATTATCATGAAAAGATTACTATCACTTTTTTTTATGACAACACTATTGTTGTGTCAAGCATCGATTGCACAAGACAAGCTCTACCTGATAAATGAGTATATGAGGGTAGATGAGGAACAGGCTAATGACTATTGGGAAACGGAAACCTTTTGGGAAAAGATTCATCAGCAAGCTGCTATCAATGGCGATATACAGGGATGGGATCTATGGTCACTTCAACCTGGAGGTGAAGACCAGGGGTTTCAGTATCTAACGGTTACTTTGTTTGATAATCCTGTAGCGATGATGACGGGAGTCTCTTGGGAGAAGCTTTTGGCGAACGCCAAGAAAGCATACCCCGAAATGTCTGAAGACGAAATCACTGCTAAGATCAACAATGCATCCAAAACCCGAGACTTGGCTGTTAGGGTGTATTATGAGCGAATAGCCAATACCACTGGTGATTTTGAGATGAAAGTAGGAACCGTAGCATCTTTAGACATAATGAAAGTTGATATGGGTAAATACAGTGACTATGAAAAGGCCGAAAAGGAGATATTTCAACCTTCTCATCAGAAAATGGTTGACGCCGGGCAAAAAGGAAGCTGGGGTTTGTTAAGAGTAATTTCACCCATAGGAAGCGAGGCCTATGCTTCACACATGACGGTCAATATGTATAGCGGTTATGAGCAATACTTTAACCCGCCA
>JADFPY010000433.1 GCA_022562085.1 candidate division KSB1 bacterium
CCCCAGCCGGGAATAGGTTTGCGAGAATCAGCTCAACTTTCGCAGATTCCATATCGTCAGGATAGCTCCCTGAGTCCGGAGGAAATCTTCCCGGAGGGAAAGCTCGATGCCGATCTGCAGCAGGTGGATTTGCGCAAGACAAATAGTTGGCGTTTACGTCTGGGAGAAATACAGACGACAGAAATGCTCGAAGTACAATTGGTGAATTCTGTGGCGCCATTTGTGCTGTGCAACAGATTGCTACCGCTGATGAAGCGGGACACCACCGGGCAAAAGCATATCGTTAATGTCACCGCCATGGAAGGTAAATTCTTAAGATTTAAGAAGGCTGCACGACATCCACATACGAATATGGCGAAAGCTGCCCTGAATATGCTGACGCATACATCCGCTAAAGATTTGGCTAAAGACGGCATCTACATGAATGCCGTTGATACGGGCTGGGTCACGGACGAAGATCCCGCAGAACTTTCCGAGTTTAAACAAAGAGTGCATGACTTCCAGCCGCCATTAGATATTATCGATGGCGCGGCGAGAGTTTGTGATCCTTTCTTTGATGGCATCTTAACCGGCAAACATTGGTGTGGTAAATTTCTTAAGGACTATTTTCCCATAGACTGGTGATGAGTCGTTTTTTGAGAGAGTATAGGAAAGACACAAAATGTTTCTAGTCACCGGCGCTGCCGGCAAAACAGGGTTGGCCATTATTCAGGCTTTGATTGCGAAAGGAGAATCCGTTCGGGCGCTGGTTTTCCGCCACAATCAGGTTGCGCTCCTGAATCAGCTTGGGGTTAAAGAAGTTGTGGTTGGAAATATGCTGAATCGGGAATCGGTCAACGAAGCCGTTGCGGATGTCCGCGGAATTTACCATATTTGTCCGAATATGCACCCTGACGAATTCGCCATCGGGAAAATCGTTGTGGCTTGTGCAAAGTCAGCCGGATGTGAGCGGTTTGTTTATCATTCCGTGCTGCATCCGCAAATCCAGGCCATGCCGCATCATTGGCATAAATTTCTGGTAGAAGGACATCTTTTGGATTCAGGTCTATCCTGTACGATTCTCCAACCTGCTGCCTACATGCAAAATATCCTGGCGAATTGGCATCAAATTTTAACGGATGGTATCTATTCCGTGCCATATGCGGCAGAGACACGGCTGAGTATGGTTGACCTGGAGGACGTCGGCGAAGCGGCCGCCACCGTTCTAAGGGAACCAGGGCATGAAGGTGCGACATACGAGTTGAGCGGCCCGGATGTTCTGAACCAGAAAGAGGTGGCCGCGATTCTCGAAGAACAACTCCAGCGAAGCGTTTCAGTGCAGGAAACCGGTATTGAAATGTGGCAAGAGCAAGCAAAAAACAGTGGCCTGGGCGACTACCGGATTGACACCCTGGTGCAGATGTTTCGTTATTATGAACGATATGATTTTTTAGGAACCCCAAAAGCCTTGGCAGCGTTATTGGGGCGCGCACCGGGCAGTTTTGCAGAGTTTGTGAAAAGGAATCTTTAGCGATACATAGCGCGGCAAAGCCGCCTGGCAAACGTGAGATGTGAGACGTGAAACGAACTTTAGGATGAAGCTATCAGCGGTCAGCTATTAGCTTTCAGCTTTTTTTAAGGATGCGCCTGAGAATGAATTGTCAGGTTTTTAAGTGACACAGTCCCTTCACTCCAAAATTAGGAGTGTTATTTGGAGTTCATTGACTATGTCAATGCAGTTTTTTAAAGCTGACGGCTGATAGCTGAAAGCTTTTCATACATTCGACAATAATCTTTGTTTGGAATTCTTTGCAAAAAAATACAAAGAATGAGAAGTAATAACATAAAATAAAGGCTGAGAGAAAATGGACAAAACAAAAGAAAAAGGCATCAAAGCACTCAATCAGGAATATACCAAATACGATCAAGTTAAAAAGGAGCAGGCCTATCATCTGGCTGAATCCGATGAAGATCAGTTTGACAATGAGTACGAAATCAAAACCTGTGACTTGAATCAGTTTTTTCACGGCGGAGAGTCGGGCAAAAATCAATTCGCAGAAGAGCTTGGTGATGCGATGGAGGGCATCGGATTTGTGATTTTGGCAGGGCATGGCGTCGATCCGAAACTTCATGAGCAGGGCATCGAAAAAACCCGGGAGTTTTTTGAATCCTCAACGGTCGATGAGCGCATGAAGTATCTGGCGCAACGGTACGGTTCCGTAAACGAAGGGTATTTTCCGATCAAAGAGACCTCGAGGATTCATCCTGATCTGGTAGAAGGCTGGGTCTTTTGCCGACGTGCATTTAATATGGACGGCGACTCCACTTACAACGAGAAAGATTTCTGGCCCAAGCAGGGATTCGAAGCGTTCTTCCGGCAGATTGTTCTCGAACATGAGAAGCTTATTTTGCCAATTATGCAGAGCATCCTGCGCTACTTCGGCTGCGACCCCCATCTTTATGACCGGAAGCTGACGAAAACCAACTTCGGCTTTCGGCTCAACTATTATCCGCCCATGAGCGCTGAGGATGTTGAATCCGGCGCCGGGCGAATGCTGGGCCACGAGGACGTCGATTTGTTCACAATATTGCCCGCGGAAAGTGTCGAAGGCCTGCAGGTGCTGAATCGTGAAAATATGAAATGGATTCGCCTCAACCCGCCCAAAGGCAGCATCGTGCTAAATACCGGCGACTACATGCAGCGTATCACCAACGACCGGCTGCCTTCGACGACGCATCGCGTCAGTAAACCTCAAAACCCGGCTCTCATCAATAAGCCGCGTATTACATTTCCCATGGCGGTTTACGTCTGGGAGGATGAGATTCTCGAAGTCCTGCCCGGCCTCGGCGAGCCGAAATACGAGCCGGTGTCAGCAATAAAATTTCACACTGCCATTACCAGCAAGTATTATGGCGACGATTATGCCGTGGAGGAGAAATGAATTATTCTAATTGACTTTCTATCTTTTATAGTTTATCCTTTCAAAGTATAAACTTTTTAAGTTTTTTGAAAATAGAATGCGTGCAACAGCTAAAGAGTTAAGATTTAACACAAAGGAACTACTTGATACAGTGTCACGAGGTGAGGAAGTAATCATCACTTACCGCGGTAAACCTTGCGCAAAACTCGTCCCAATAGGTAATGAACAGAGTAATAAATCGGCTGGAGATGAATTGTTTGGCATCTGGAAAGATAATGCTGCTGTAAAAAACGTTGAGGATTACGTTCAAAACTTCAGACAGGGCAGAGTTAAGAATGCTGGTTGATACTGATGTCTTAATCTGGTATGTGAGGGGTAATA
>JADFPY010000434.1 GCA_022562085.1 candidate division KSB1 bacterium
CAAGGCCAAATGTGCGGTTTCAGTCATCGCACGGCTGCCTTCATCTTTGATTGCCGCGAGAACAATTTGTCCGTCAGATAAGTTGTTAATAAATTCCGCCATCGCTTCGGCATTCAGAGCATCCCGCCAGGTATCGAAACTTTGAATCGACAACAGGTTGCCGTCCGTTTCATCAAATACGGCAAGGAGATGGCCTCTGAAAATTTGACCCAAGACTTCATTATTTTTTATGAGCAAGACATGGTTTCCATCGTTAAAACCAGCGGATTGCAATTCGAAAACTATTTGATTTTTTTGCAATTCCACACCGCTTGACGTCGACACGGTTTTGTTTAAACTATTTTGACTAAACTGCTCCCGCGTTTTCTGCTGCCACTTCCACGAACTTTGTGGCGAGTAAAGAAATGAAGAGCCCGCCCAGGGACCAAAATTTTGAGAATAAAATGTCCGCACACGCCAAAAATATGCACCAGGTACAGATAACGCAGGCTGCCAGCTTGTTACCAATTCACCCTCTGAAATCGAGCCTGATTGCTGCAATGCGGGGCTATTAAATTGGTTCGTTGTATCAAGTTCAAAATAATACAAAATTTCCTCAGCCGCCACTTTAGAATTATTGGTCAAAAGTTCAGGGTTGCCCGTGGTCACAACCCCAAATTGCAACGGTTTAATTAAAGTTAGATCTGAGGCAAAAACGACGATTTCTTTTTCCGCCACATTGTTGAATTCGTCTTCTTCCTCGATTAGATTCTCAGGGTCTACTACCGCCTGAAGGCGATAAGAGCCGGCTTGCTCCGGAATGTTCCAGACAACACTAACGGAATCAACAATTTCGATAGATTGAATCCTAATCTCTTCTAACTGCTCAGTACTGTTATTCGGACCGGTCACAGAAAACCTGACATCTACGCTGTCCAGAGGTACAAGCCCATAATTGTAAACATTTGCAGAAATGGTGGTGGTGGAATCTGATGTTAGCAGCAAATCCCGGTCAACATTTACATCATCGGGGGTCAATGCCAGTTCGGGTTTTCGGGGAATCCGTAAATTCATAGCCGGATCACCAATCAGCGCATACTGGTTGATTACAAAACGGCTCCGTTCCCGCGCGCCTAATCGCTGCCAAAGGTGCAATTTGGCAAAAGTTGTGGCCTCGCCGATGCTTCGAACTGTGTCCCGATTTACTGAAATAAGAAGACCTTCCAAGAGAAAGAAATCTTGTGAAATATAGCCAAAGCCGGTTGAGCCCCAGTAAGCAGAGGCGCCGATTGGGCTAATAAAAAACTCCTCGGCCAGGCTGTTTATTTTAGGATTTGCAAACCGGCTCGAATGGCAGGACATGCCGGTCACAAAGGGGAAAATTTTCTCATTTTGCCATTCGTCAGGCCGGCCGATATCGATGTCCCAGACCGAGCTCGCTGCGTGGCCGATGAAATTCACCCACAGCACCCCTTCATTTATTTTCTCCGCAACCGTTCGCCGGAAAACCTGGGTTATGGCTTCATTTGTATTTTTGTCAAATCTTATTACCTCGCCTTTAAGCGGGATGGTATCAATTTGTTCTGAAATTAATGCGTCAGCCTGAAACCGGAAAATAGTCTGCTCGGTGCTATTGATCCCGCCATTTAAGAGCACAATTTTTTTATTCCATGAATCAAAGGAGAGGTTTTCGTAAGCAATAATTTTATCAACGACGAATGCTGCCTGCTCAGGAGTCTCAACCGGTATTCGGCCGATGAAAAGATCCGGAAGAATATCGTCGTCGCCGTCCAGAGAAACGAACCAATTGTCTGATACTAAAATGCCATAAGAAGGTACAAAATTGGTTTTTTCCGAACCAGCAAGAAGGCCTTTCGGATCCCACGAAGCGTCTCCAAATAACAAAATATAAGATGGGGCAGGTTTTTGCCAGTTGACGAAGGCATGAGTCAGAAAATCTTTGATGGCACGTGGATTCATAATACCGGCATTAAGCTCATCGTAAATATCCTGAACATCCACTATCATAACTCTAAATCCGTTTTTTTGGCTGCGATAGTTTACCAACCGTTTTGCTTGCTCTTTAAATTTTTCATGGGTTATAATTATATAATCAGCTCCATGTGTCGAAGCCAGCAAATCGCTACTTTGTTCCTTCCTAATAACCTTTACTTTTTTAAACCCTTGATTGGAGATTCCGTAATAAAAACGTGTTATTGAAGTTGTATCTTTAAATGTTGCGCTAAAACGCAAACCAAAATCCCCTCTCAAGGTGTCGGAAACTATGGCCGGACCCTGCAGATTTCTTGATAGCGTTTCCTTCACAGATCCTATCACAGCACCTTTCCATCCAACAAGCGCCCAGGAATCCCTCCCCTGAACTTGTCGAGTCAAAGCGCTGCCCAGAGACTCCAATGCCTGATGAGCATTTTCGGTCATGCTCAAGGAACCTTCATCAACTATGGCTGCCAAAACGATTGTTGAATCCGGTAAACTATTGATATACTCCGCCATAGCATTGGCTGAAGCAGGCGATGCAAACGTATCAAAAATTCGGACTTCTTTATTTCCTGACTTTGGATCGATAACCACCAGATTATGACCTCTTTCAAAAATTGTAAAGTGAACGGTTTCAAAATCCAGGGTCATTTTTGCAAATTTACCATCCTCAAATCCAGCGGATTCTACTTGAACAAATGAAATCTTCCGAGTTTCTGGTCGCCACATTCTACCGCCAGCCGGATCAAATATGGAAATTCCACGGTCTTTAAAGTTGACTAATGTATATTCCGACAATCCGCCGGGATTCGTTTCCTGAAATTTTATGTTATTCTGTAAAGCGACATGCACTCGCGGGTAAATGATCTCCAGCCAATCCAAATAGATTTGATTTATTTGTGCACCGGTATCCGCCACCAGGTGCAAGTCAATTTTATTTTCGCCTTCTTGCAGGAATTCAGTGGGAAAAGATACCTGCCAGACCAATTCTTCCTGCCCATCAAAAAAAGTTTCTCCAACAATCTGCCCATTTATTGAGAGCCGTACATGATGATCGGGATTTATCGGATCGATGGTTGTACCGTAAAGACGGACTTTTAATGAACATTCCGGCACAGATTCAGACAAACCAGTCAACTCAAAAATTATGGTTTCCCGTTCATCATCAAACAGAAAACGCCAGATCCAGGCTTCGTCTTCATCAATTGCGCTTGAGCCATTCGAACGGTGAAATATCTTTTCCTTTTCTATATGCAAGTTTTC
>JADFPY010000435.1 GCA_022562085.1 candidate division KSB1 bacterium
TAGAGGCTGGCTTTCTATACCACTCCTGCGCTCTGGCAGCAATCATCATGCAGTCCTGCAAAACCGCATCCTGGTTGGCTTGTACCGCGCTGCTGGTAAACATGTTAATGCCGATTACAATCGATACGCCGACAATAATAGCGCTCAATACCAGAAGTAAAAGTTGTTGTTGTCCCATGATGGTTCTCCTTAATTAGTTTTATTTAATAAAATTATTTAGCTAAAAATCGTTTTTACCGGGGGAAAAACTAATCACCTCCTTAGTGGCCCGGGCCTCTTTTTTAATTTTTGTTTGTATTTATTTTTTATCATTATTTTATACTGTCTTTGCGAGCGTTTCTCAGCGAAGCAATCTCGCTTTATATAGAATGATTCAGCAAAAGTCTGTCCTGATCCCTTCTGCTGCGCTCGGGATAAACTCCGCCGCAGGAACGCCTCGCTTGAATCTTCATCCTGAGCCTTCGACAGGCTCAGGATAAACTCGGTCGAGGCATGTCTCTTTCCCATGCTCTGCGGGAAAGAATGTTGTTAATAATGGTCCCTCGATTGCGCGATATGGTAATTAAAATTGGAGACGATGCCATTCTCAATCGCCTTCTTTATGACCGTTATCATCTCGTTAACTGTCTGGAATCTTTTCATCGGATCCTTGGCAAGGCATTTCATAATTAAGACCTCACAGAACTTCGGGAGCTGATCGTTTAACTCTCTTGGCGACAGCAAAGCTTTGCTGAGGATTGCGCTTCGGGTCTCATCTTCCGTAGAATCTGCAAATGGATTCATCCCCGTCACTACTTGATATAGGATGGCTCCTAAAGAAAATATGTCACTCCTGCCATCCCCGTCCAGACCGTGAACTTGCTCGGGTGAAAGATAGTAAATTCTATCGTTCTCCTCGTCCCTATCTTTACGTTTCTTGTCCTCAAAAAATGCCTGTGGATTGAAGAAATCCATTAATTTCGTTTCATCATAAAGCCCGACTCGAATATTGCCTGGTTTCAAATTTAAATGGAAGAAGCCCAATTGGTGCGCGTAATAGAGTCCTTTGCAAATCTGTAGAATAACTTGTATAAGTCTTTCGGCATTGAACTTTATTTGACTTTGAAATAATTCTGTGACCGGAGCGCCTTCAATAAACTCCCTGACGATATATGTCAATCCTTTGTCTTCCTCAACTTCATAAATGTTGGCGATATTCGGATGGCTCATCTGCCCAAGTGCTTTTGCCATCTGGTAAAAGGCTCGTTTTTGCTCATTATTGGACGGCAATGAGTTAAAGACTTCCGATTTTACTACCTTCAAGAGCACAATTCTGCGCAATATTGAATCCTTAGCTTTATAAGCTTGAAATACACCTTTTTTGCCGAGATCAGCCAGGAGGTCAAATCTACCTAATTTGTTGATGTTTCCAAAAGTCAATTCATCAATTGGGTTTCTCCAATCGATTTCATGCAGCCCCAGGGTGTCGCTAAAATATTTAAGATTAACTTGCCCAATTGTCTCCGCCAAAAATCGATTGGAATTTTTTATTTGTCTGTAAGCTTTGCCGGTTATAAAGATACGATCGGTTTTCCTTAATGCGTCGCTGTATTCCGAGTTGGTTGGTAAATCTCTTTCACCGGCAATTCCGATTTTTACACCGGTTGAAAGGTCTTTTAGCGTTTGGTCGCTGTTCTTCCCGAAGCTTTCCCGTGCGCAATGGATACCGAAGGACAAATGGATTTGTTCGTTAGGCTCGCTCAGGTGATTAAAACGTCCGAGCTTGCTTAACACCCCGATCGCAAATGAAACAGCGCTCACGGTTTCTTTTGCAAAAATGAGTAGCCCGTTAGAAGCCGCCCAAATATGGACCAACTGGTATTTTTCCAACTGATCGAATAAGAGGACATAGAGTTTGCGTTTAACTTGTTCAATTTGCTGCTGCCCAAAATCGGTCCTAAGCTGATCAAAGTTAGAAAATTCAATCGTGATTAATACTTCCAGGTTATCCGGTAACTTCCATTTTTGACTCCCGTCCTCCGTTTCTGAAAAAATCGCTGCGCCTTCTTTTTCGAAATCTTCATAAGTTAATTTGGAGTGCGTTCCGGTGCCGCTGCCGATACTTCTGCCGGTGATGGCTTCAAAGGTCTGCAATTTATCCAGAACATCTGAAGTGATAGTGTTAGAGGGCAGGGCGGCGTTTTCTTTCTGCTCGGAATCCTCAGCAGAAGCTTCCATTTGTTGCAAAACGTAGACATTTTCCGCTTCTTTTACCGAGGCAGCTTTTGAATCATCCCAGTATTTATCTTTGCTTAAGAATCTTTCTAATTCGAGAAACAAACTGAGATCTTGCAATCTATTGAACCGTGCAATGCTGCCGAGAAAACCAATAGTGATGTTTTTGTCCAAAGGACTAAATATGGCGATTTGATTTTGGAGTTCGGTTGCGAATTTCTTTTCCAAAAAAGTGAGACACAAGTATTTACCAATGACATTTTTATTTTCTGCGACGTCAAATAATTTTTTTAACTGAGCAATGGCGTCGTTAAACAACCCGGCGCTCCAGCAGCTATGAATGAACATGGAAAATGCCCGTGGCTGGTACCCGGACTTTTCCAGAATCATTTCCACCGTTTTCTTGCATTTGTGAAAATCCTTTTTCTTGAAATAAATCATACCGACTCGTTCGGCGAGTTTATCAAAAATGGGAGTATTGTGCCTCAGGGCTACCTGGTAGATTTGCAGGGCTTCAGCATCCTCACGGCCTTCGTTTAAAAAAGAAAGGGCTAAAATTTTACATAAATCTGCATTGTTAGGAGCATATTGAATCGCCTTCTTAAATACCGCAATTGCATCGCTATCTAGTTTTTTTGCTCCGATATAAGCTTTGCTAAGATTGATGTACAAATTTTTGTTTGCCACTTTTAGAGCAATAATTTGTTCATACTTCTTAGCGGCGTCTGAATAAAACCCTTTTTCTAAGTAAGCATTCCCCAATGCCATTAGCATCTGGATTAAATCTTGATGGTCTTTTGTTTCTAGGGGATGCATATACGTTTTTCTTTTACCTTCTACATGTTAATTCGAGTCAGCTCTTTTTCAACCGCCTTCTCGATAATTTCAAGTGCTTCCGAATCCGTTCTTCCTTCCGAAATATAATATTTTGCTACCAATGGGAAAAGCTCGTTTTTCCACTGAAAAGGTATCTTTAAGCGTAAAATGATTT
>JADFPY010000436.1 GCA_022562085.1 candidate division KSB1 bacterium
TCAAAAAACATGCCGGCCTCCAACTCATTGAATGGGGATATGCTGAATCAAACTCATGGTAGCCACTAACCTAATAACTTGCCCCCAAAGTCCTGTCTAAACTGCGATACTGAATCGCCTCACCGACAAATTCCTGCCTGATTTCTTCGGAGCCCTCAATATCCGCAATTGTTCTCGCCACCTTTAATATCCGATCATAAGCCCGAGCTGATAAACCCAACTTAGTAATTGCGGTTTTCAGAAGTTCGTGTCCTTCCTCATTAATTTTACAATATCGCCGAATCTCTTTAGATTCCATTCGTGCGTTGCAAAACAGGTGTTTCTTATCTGTAAACCGCTTTTGTTGTACGGCACGTGCCCGCATCACACGTTCTCGAATGGCGGCTGAATCTTCGCCGGAGACATCGCTCGCAAGCTCTTTATATTTAACAGAAGGCACTTCGATATGGATGTCAATTCGGTCCAAAAGGGGACCGGAAACTCGTGACAGATATTTTTGGATTTGCGGTGGCGTGCAGGAGCAATCGTTGTGCGGATCGGTGGCAAAACCACAGGGACATGGATTCATTGCCGCAGCCAGCATGAACTCAGCGGGATAGGTGAGAGAGAGCATAGCCCGGGAAATGGTAACCAGTCCATCTTCCAAGGGTTGGCGCATAACCTCAAGCACGTTTTTCTTAAACTCAGGCAGTTCATCTAAAAACAAAACACCGTGGTTGGCCAGACTGACTTCGCCGGGCCGGGGAATGTGCCCACCGCCGATTAAGCCGGCATCGCTGATCGTGTGGTGTGGGGACCTGAACGGGCGTGTGCCAATCAAGGCTCTGTCCGGCGGTAAAATTCCCGCCACCGAATGGATTTTTGTGGTTTCAAGAGCTTCGTCCAGAGTTAAGTCCGGGAGAATAGAGGGGAATCTTTTAGCCAACATGGTTTTTCCGGAACCGGGCGGCCCTACCATGAGAATATTATGTCCACCGGCGGCGGCTATTTCCAGTGCGCGCTTAACGTGCTCTTGACCTCTGACATCCGAAAAGTCAATGTGATAATTTCGGCTCTGGGAGAAAATTTCTTCAATATTTATATCGAACGGCTCGATGGCTTCTCGGCCATTCAGGAAGTCGACGGCTTCTAAAAGATGCCTGACCGGATAGACTGTAACCCCTTTTGAAATGGCTGCCTCACCGGCGTTGAGCTGCGGTACAATGAGGCCTTTCTTTTTGGCTTTCCTGGCTGCCAGGGAAATGGGCAGGGCCCCACGGATGGGTCGGAGGGTCCCGTCCAGGGAGAGCTCACCAAGAATAAGAAAGTCTTCCAGAAGGTCTGGCGAGACCTCGCCCACGGAAGCCAGAATTCCCATTGCTATTGGCAAGTCGAAAGCGGAGCCTTCTTTCCGGATATCCGCCGGCGCCAGGTTGACTGTTATGCGTTTATTTGGGAATCTCAGGCCGCAATTCTTGATGGCGGCGTTCACACGCTCCATTGATTCCTTGACTGCACCTTCCGGTAAGCCGACCACGATGAATTTTGGCAGGCCACCTTCAAAGTGAGTTTCCACTTCTACAATGTAAGCATCTATTCCTAAAACAGCGGCGCTTAATACTTTAGAAAACATAGGTTGGAAAAGGTGGTTGGTTCGAAATAAAATTATACTATTTTACAAAAGAGTTGATTTATTGTCAACAAAAAAGACCGCTGGTAGGTAATTTAGGAACTAAGTTTTAATTCAAATCGTTAATCTTATTAAGATTATAAATTTTAACAGAAATGTAAATATAATTATACGGGAAAGGATTCTACTGAAACTACATTTTTTTAGTAAATTTTTCAGATACTTGTCAGAAATAAAGCACAAAACTCCTTGACTTTTCGGGGACAAATAATTTGAATTGCTAATGTCAAGATCGACCGGTTCTGGAGGTGGAGAATCGTTCGAGAGCGTTTTTTTGCGTTTTAAACTCCCGTGTTCCTTGACAAAAATTTTTTAGGTCGAAATAATAAAATTTATTTCGGCTTTTTTTTTACAATCTTGTTTCACCCTGGCACAGGGGTTCAAAATGGGTTAGTATGTTGAACAAGCATGTCGCATTTATTTGTCCTAACCTCAAAATTTAGAGAAAATTTTGCTGGCATAAATTTTGTAATAATTTAAGAGATGTTACTAAATGGAAAAATTTGCCTATTGAAGTTGGAGGTGTAATTTATGAGCACCAAAGAAGAAACCAAGAAAAGTACAGATTCAACCAATGACAACAAGATCGTTTCCTTAATAAAAGGAATGCAGAACGTTGAGGAATTTAAAGAACTCACCTGGGAGGGTTCGTTTTCCGACTATCTTTCAATTGTACAAAAGAACCCGAAAATTACCCGAACCGCCTTTCAAAGACTTTATGATATGCTCATCAGTTACGGCACAGAAGAATATCAAGAATACAAGGAAAAATTAGTCAAGTACAAATTTTTTGATGACCCAATTGACAACGGCAGAGACGCCATTTATGGGCTGGAACGCGCCTTGATGAAGTTCGTTAATTTGTTTAATTCCGCCGCCCGGGGATACGGTACTGAAAAACGGGTCTTTCTCCTGCATGGCCCTGTCGGTAGCGCCAAGAGTACAATCGTCCGTTTGTTGAAAAAAGGCATAGAGGCTTATTCCAGAACTCAGGAGGGCGCGCTTTATTCTTTTTCGTGGGAAGTTGAGGATGAAAACGGAACCCATTTTGACAAATGTCCCATGCACGAAGAGCCGCTGCATCTTATCCCGGAGGATTTCCGTGGAAAGGTTATGGACGAATTAAACCAGGATAAACCCGTCGATGAGCGCGTTAATATTCTTGGTGAGTTGTGTCCGTTTTGCCGGCAAACCTATCTGGAAAAGAATCATGAATATGACGGGGATTGGGGTAAAATAATCGACGATATAAAAATTCGACGATTGATTCTCTCGGAAAAGGATCGGGTTGGCATCGGTACCTTTCAACCGAAAGATGAAAAAAATCAGGATTCGACTGAACTTACCGGCGATATCAATTACCGTAAAATCGCCCTCTATGGTTCCGACTCGGATCCCCGCGCTTTCAATTTTGACGGCGAGTTGAATATCGCCAACCGGGGATTGGTGGAATTCATCGAAGTGCTGAAATTGGATGTTGCTTTTCTCTACGACTTGCTTGGGGCTTC